>NZ_BCBI01000022.1:0-85351 GCF_001320565.1 Pseudomonas sp. NBRC 111132 | reverse complement strand
GAATGATGCAAAACAAGGCACAACGAAAAAGCCCCTGAAAGCTTTCGCTTCCAGGGGCTTCATCTTGTATGGCGGAGAGATAGGGATTTGAACCCTAGGTACTGTTGCCAGTACAACGGATTTCGAATCCGTCCCGTTCGACCACTCCGGCATCTCTCCAATGCCGCGCATCATACCAGCGTTCTTTTAAAACGCAAACCTTTTTTTAAAAAAAATCGCGTGGTATCAGGCGCTTGCGTGAACGCGCCGCTTACAGCGGCACGCCCAGGCGCTTGGCAACTTCTTCGTAGGCTTCGATCACGTCGCCCAGGCCCTGACGGAAGCGGTCTTTGTCCATCTTCTTGCGGGTTTCCTTGTCCCACAGGCGGCAGCCGTCCGGGCTGAACTCGTCGCCCAGCACGATTTGGCCGTGGAATACGCCGAACTCCAGCTTGAAGTCGACCAGCAGCAGGCCGGCGTCATCGAAGAGCTTGCTCAGCACTTCGTTGACCTTCAGCGACAGCTTTTTCATTTCGACCAACTGCTCGGCGGTGCCCCAGCCGAACGCGACAACGTGGGATTCGTTGATGAAGGGGTCGCCCTTCTCGTCGTTCTTCAGGAACAGTTCGAAGGTGGACGGCTCCAGCTTGATGCCCTCCTCCACGCCCAGACGCTTGACCAGGCTGCCGGCGGCGTAGTTGCGCACCACGCACTCGACCGGGATCATGTCCAGCTTCTTCACCAGGCACTCGTTGTCGCCCAGCAGCTTGTCGAACTGGGTCGGCACGCCGGCTTCTTCCAGTTTCTGCATGATGAAGGCGTTGAACTTGTTGTTCACCATGCCTTTGCGGTCGAGTTGTTCGATACGCTTGCCGTCGAACGCCGAAGTGTCGTTACGGAACAGCAGGATCAAGCGGTCGGCGTCGTCGGTCTTGAAAACCGATTTGGCCTTGCCGCGGTAGAGTTCGTCGCGTTTTTCCATGATTGGGCTCCGCTTGCTTGAGGTGTTGGGCTAGGCGATTTCGCGCCAGTCGAGCCCGTGTTCCTGATTCGCCACCTGGAGCCAGTCCGGGTCGCACCCGAGGGTATCGACGAAGCACTGGCGGGCCAAGTGTGGCAGGTTGTTCTTGCTGCTGAGGTGGGCCAGCACCAGGTGTTGCAGGTTGCTCCAGCCCAACTCGTGCACCAGGCGCGCGGCCTGGTGGTTGTTCAAATGCCCTTGCATGCCCCCTACCCGCTGCTTCAAAAAGGCCGGGTAGTGACCGCGCGCCAGCAGGTCGCGGCAGTGGTTGGCCTCGATCAGCAGTGCATCCAGGCCCTGGTAGCGCTCCAGCAGCAACGCGTCGTACGAGCCCAGGTCGGTAAGCATGCCGAAGCGTCGCTGGCCGTCACTGACCACGTATTGCAATGGCTCGTAGGCGTCGTGCTCGACCCGCGCCGCAGTCACTTCCAGGCTGCCGATGCGCAGGCTTTCGCCACAAGCGAGAAAACCGGCCACCTCCACCGGCTTGCGCATGCCGCGCAAGGTCCCTTGGCTGAGGTAGACCGGTACATTGTAGCGCCGTGACAGCAAGCCGACCCCATGCACATGATCAGCATGTTCGTGGGTGACCAGTACTGCGCTGAGCTGGGCCGCCGACACACCGAGCAGCGCCAGGCGCCGCTCGGTTTCGCGCAGGGAAAAGCCGCAATCGACCAGGATGAACGTGTCACCACTGGCGATCAGCGTGCCGTTCCCTTGGCTACCGCTTCCGAGTACCGCGAAGCGCACTTAGCCCAGGTGGTCCTGAATGGCGCTCAGCACGCGGCGGGCGACATCGGCCGGAGCCACGGTGTTGATGTTTTTCTCGACCGTGACCTGCACGCTCTCACCCACCTTGCTCAGGCGAACCTGGTAGCGCTCGGCACGGGCTTCACGCTCTTCCTTGGTCGGCTCGCTGCCGAACATGCGGCTAAAGAAGCCAGGCTGGTTCTGCTTGTCGTCAGGCTTTTCGGACAGGTTGATGTAGTACAGGCCCAGGCTCCGGTTGATGTCTTCGACACGCCACTCGCCACCCTGTTCCAGGGCACGGCCCACGCCAGACCAGGCGCGGTCCAGGTCAGAGCCCAGGTACAGCACCGGGTTGCCGCTGCCGTCTTCGCTCAGGCTGACGCGGCTTGGCGCGTCGAAATCGCGCGCGGCCAGCAGCGACACCGAACCGCCTTTCTCGGCGCTGCGGTTCATGCTGGCAAGCATTTCGTCGACCAGCAGGGCATCGGCACCGGTGTTGCTGGACGAGGACGGGAACGCAGGGTCGGCCGTGCTGCCAGCCGGGCGCTCGACGCTGACCACGTACACTTCGGAGGTGTTGCGCTGCACGCCAGGCTCCATGCGCACACGTACGCGCACTTCGCTGTCACCGCTGCTGGCAGTGCTGGCCAGACGCTGGCCAAGCGATGCCGACAGTTCATCGAAACGCTGCCAGGTAGTGTTGAACTCACCCGTCTGTGGGCGTTCTTCGGCAATGCGGAAGCCGTTGTCCTCGAAGAACTGGCGCGCTACCGGCCACACTTCGGCTGGCGAATGCTGGGCCAGTACCCAACGGCTGCTGCCACTGCGTTGCAGGCTGTAGTCGGTGACCTGGGCGGCACCGCCGGTCAGCGGTTGCGGGCGCGGCACTTCGAACTCGCCAGCAACATTATCGTCGGCAACGTTACGCGGAATCGGCAGCAGCGGGTCAAGACGCTTGACGTTGCTGGCGTCCGGCGGCAGCTGCATGGGCGCGGTCGGGTGCGCCTGCAGGTAGTCGCTGCCACGGTCGCGGAAATAGCCATCCTCGCCCCACAGCCAACCACACCCACTGGTGCTGGAAATGATCAGGGCAAGGGCGGAAAGACCAGCCAGTCGCTTCATGCGGTGTACTTCCTCTTAAACCAGTACGCCGGACTGGCGCAAGGCAGTACGGACTTTTTCGTGGCAGCCTTCGCTCAGCCAGGTCAGTGGCAGGCGAATGCCTTTGTGCATCAGGCCCATTTCAACGAGCGCCCATTTCACCGGGATCGGGTTGGCTTCGCAGAACAGGTCTTTGTGCAGCGGCATGAGTTTTTCGTTGATTGCGCGGGCCTTCTCGGCATTGCCCTCAAGGGCGGCCTCGCACAGGTCGGCCATTTCGCGCGGGGCGACGTTGGCGGTGACCGAAATGTTGCCCTTGCCGCCCATCAGGATCAGCTCGACGGCCGTCGGGTCGTCGCCGGACATGACGATGAAGTCCTTGCTGACGCCATCGAGGATGGCCTTGGCGCGAACCAGGTCGCCGGTGGCTTCCTTGATGCCGATGATGTTCGGCACGGTCGACAGGCGGATCACGGTCTCGGCCTGCATGTCGCAGGAGGTGCGGCCGGGTACGTTATAGAGGATCTGCGGAATGTCGACGGCTTCGGCAATGTGCTTGAAGTGCTGGTACAGGCCTTCTTGCGTCGGCTTGTTGTAGTACGGCACGACCAGCAGGCAGGCGTCAGCGCCGGCATTCTTGGCGTTCTGGGTCAGGTGCACGGCTTCGGCGGTGGAGTTGGCACCGGTGCCGGCGATGACCGGAATCGGCTTCTTGCTGTGCTTGACGCGCTCGACCACGTGCTTGATGACCAGGATGTGTTCTTCGACATCCAGCGTGGCGGACTCACCGGTGGTGCCGACAGCGACGATCGCATGGGTGCCGTTTTCCAGGTGGAAGTCTACAAGTTTGTCGAGGCTGCCCCAATCAAGACGCCCTTGTGCATCCATGGGTGTGACCAATGCCACCATACTGCCCGCAATCATGTAACTGCTCCTGCCGGAAAAAGAGAGCGGTAATGGTACTGGGGGCATCGGCCTTGCACAAGCGAAGCAGGCGGGCGGAGCATTCCCCTCGGCGCCTTATTTCGCTACCCTTGATCCTTTGATCGGTGCAGCGCGGCCCGCCGGGCCGTCGACCTTGCTCCCCGCCAGCGTCCAAGACCTCGCATGCGAGCCCCGGGCACTGCCGACAGGAGGCTTTTGCCCGTCCTGTGCCGACCGCTCATCGCTTTAGGAATGCTGCATGTCCACCCCCACCGTCCGCGAACAATTCCTTGTCATCAGTGCCTTGGGCCCAAACCCCATGGAGCTGGCCAACGTCCTCAGCCGCGCTGCCTTCGAAAACCGCTGCGCGGTGGTCACCTCGCGCCTGAGCCGCCACGGCGAGACCAGCGCCCTGGTGCTGCAGGTGGGCGGTAGCTGGGACGCCCTGGCGCGCCTGGAGTCCACCCTGCCAGGCCTGGGCAAGAAGCACGGCCTGACCCTGGACGTGGTGCGCAGCGCCGACCAGGAAGTGCGCCCACAGGCCCTGCCATACGTGGCCTACGTCAGCGCCGCCTACCGCCCGGACATCATCAATGAGCTGTGCCAGTTCTTCCTCGATCACCGCGTCGAGCTGGAAGCCATGACCTGCGACACCTACCTGGCGCCGCAAACCGGCAGCAGCATGCTCAACGCCCAGTTCACCGTGATTTTGCCGGCCGGCACGCAGATCAGCTGGCTGCGCGACCAGTTCCTGGACTTTGCCGATGCCCTGAACCTCGATGCGTTGATCGAGCCATGGCGTCCACAGAACCCAATGTAAGGAAACCGACCATGGCTGTAGCACTCGACCAACCCGTTGCCGACTTCCAGGCCCAGGCTACCAGCGGGCAAACCGTCAGCCTGGCCGAACTCAAGGGCCAGCAAGTGGTGGTGTACTTCTACCCCAAGGACAGCACCCCAGGCTGCACCACCGAGGGCCAGGGCTTTCGCGACCAGCATGACGCCTTTGTCGCAGCCAACACCGTGGTGTTCGGCGTATCGCGCGATGGCATCAAGTCGCACGAAAACTTCAAAGCCAAGCAAGGCTTCCCCTTCGAGCTGATCAGCGACAAGGACGAGGCCCTGTGCCAGCTGTTCGACGTGATCAAACTGAAGAAGCTGTACGGCAAGGAATACATGGGCGTAGATCGCAGCACCTTCCTGATCGACAAGGACGGTGTGCTGCGCCAGGAATGGCGTGGGGTGAAGGTGCCCGGGCATGTGGATGCCGTGTTGGCCGCTGCCCAAGCCTTGAACAAGGCTTGAAATTGAATGGGGCTGCATTGCAGCCCCATTCACATTCAAAGCATCGGTGACACACTCGGCTCATGTCGCGGCCAGGCATCCAGCACAGCCTTGATCAACGTCGCCAGCGGAATCGCGAAGAAGATCCCCCAGAACCCCCACAACCCGCCAAACAGCAATACCGCGCAAATGATCGCCACCGGGTGCAGGCTCACCGCCTCGGAGAACAGCAGCGGCACCAGCACGTTGCCATCCAGCGCCTGGATGATCGCGTACACCGTCATCAGGTAGATGAACTGGTCGCCCCAACCCCACTGGAACAGCGCGATCAGCGTTACCGGTACGGTCACCACCACCGCCCCCACGTAAGGCACCACCACCGACAGCCCCACCAGCAACGCCAGCAGCGCGGCGTAGTTGAGCCCCAGGCTGATGAAGGCGATATAGGTGGCGATGCCGCAGATCAGGATCTCGATACCCTTGCCGCGAATGTAGTTGGCAATCTGCCGGTTCATCTCGCTGCCCACCCGGTTAAGCAGCGCGCGCTGGCTGGGCAGGTAGCCGCTGACCCAGCGGCCGATCAGTTCGCGATCCTTGAGGAAGAAGAACACCAGGATCGGCACCAGCACCAGGTAGATCATGGCATTGACCAGCAGCGGCAGGCTGGACAGCGAAAAGGTCAGCGCCCATTGGCCAAACTTGCCGATTTCACCGCGTACCGATTCGATGGCATGCAGCACCTGCTCGTCCGACACCAGATGCGGGTAGCGCTCGGGCAACAGCAGCAACAGCGACTGCCACTTGCCGAGCATGCCCGGCAACTCGTTGAACAGGGTGATCAACTGGTGCCACAGCAGCGGCACCAGCACCAGCATGAATACCGCCAGCGCGCCCATGAACAGGGCGAACACCAGCATCACCGCCAGCCGCGTAGGGACTCGCACACGCTCCAGGGCGTTGACAAGCCCTTGCATCAGGAACGCCAGCACCATGCCGGCCAGCACCGGCGCGAGCATACCGCCCAGGGTCAGTACCGCAGTAAAAGCCAGGAACAACAGGACCGCCAGCACCACCGCTTCTTCATCGGAGAAGTAGCGCTGCATCCAGTCGCGAAGCACTTTGAACATTGACGATCCTTGGAAAAGACTCAGGCCTTGCGCAGCCAGTAAGTGTAGGTGCCGGCCTCGGCCGTTTCCTGCAGCAGGGTATGACCGGCCAACTGGGCGAAAGTGCGGAAGTCGCGCTGCGAGCCTGCGTCAGTGGCGATCACCTTGAGTACCGCACCGCTAGCCAGGCGGTTGAGCTCCATCTTTGCCTTCAACAGTGGCAAAGGGCAATTCAGCCCGCTGGCGTCCAGTTCGGCGTCACAGGTCAGGGTGTCACTCATCGCGGGGTCTCCAAAGGCGTTGCCAGACTGCTTGCTGACAGGGCCGGCTAGAATAGCGCCACTGGTCGCCAACGTGTGAGCCCGCTACAGTAGGTATCTTTGACCGACGCGAGCTTCATGCATGAATCTACTGCGCCCTACCCTGCTGACGCTGGCCTGCCTGATGGCCCTTCCCGGCCATGCTGACGACCTGCCATCACTGGGGGATGCCAGTTCCGCGATCGTTTCGCCGCAACAAGAGCACCAACTGGGCCGCGCCTGGCTGAGCCTGCTGCGCGGCCAGGTCAACCAGCTCAACGACCCACAGCTCAAGGACTACGTCGAAACGAGCGTGTACAAGCTGGCCGAGACCAGCCAGCTGCAGGACCGGCGCCTGGAGTTCATCCTCATCGACAGCCGCGAGCTCAACGCCTTCGCCGCGCCGGGTGGAATCGTCGGGGTCAACGGTGGACTGTTCCTCAACGCTCAGACCGAAGGGGAATACGCCTCGGTTCTGGCCCACGAACTGGCGCACTTGTCGCAACGCCACTTCGCCCGCGGCGTCGAAGCCCAGCAACGCATGCAATTGCCGATGATGGCTGCACTGCTGGCCGGCATCGTGCTGGCCGCCGGTGGCGCTGGCGATGCGGGTATCGGCATGATCGCCGGCACCCAGGCAGCGGCCATCCAGGAACAACGGCGCTTTTCGCGGCAGAACGAACAGGAAGCCGACCGCATCGGCATCCAGAACCTGGAAAAGGCCGGCTACGACCCGCGCAACATGCCGACCATGTTCGAGCGCCTGGCACGCCAGTATCGCTATGACGCCAAGCCGCCGGAGTTCTTGCTGACTCACCCGGTGACTGAATCGCGTATCGCCGACACCCGCAACCGCGCCGACCAGGCGCCCAAAGGCGGCATAGAAGACAGCATGCGCTACCAGCTGATTCGTGCTCGGGTGGCGCTGACCTACGAAGGCACCCCAGGGCTTGCCGCCAAGCGCTTTCGCGCCCAGTTGGACGAAGACCCGAAACTGGACGCCGCGCGCTACGGCCTGGCCCTGGCACAGATCAAGGGCGGCCAGCTGAACGAGGCGCGCGAGTTGCTCAAGCCGCTGCTGGCCAAGGCGCCGAACGACATCACCTACAACCTGGCACAGATCGACCTGGACATTACCAACAATCGCCTGGCCGATGCACAACAGCGGGCCGAGCGAATGCAGGGGCTGTACCCGGGCAACTACCCGCTGAAGCAAGTGCGTGCCGACCTGCTGGTAAAGCAGAACAAGCCTGCCGAGGCGGAGAAGGTGTTGAACGAGCTGGTCAAGAGCCGACCGGACGACCCGGATGTGTGGTACGACATGGCCGAAGTACGCGGTTTGTCGGGCAATACCATTGGTTTGCACCGGGCGCGGGCCGAGTACTTCACCTTGGTTGGGGACTTTGACCAGGCGATTCAGCAGCTGGACTACGCCAAGCGCCGGGCGGGCGGCAACTTCCCACTGGCCTCGCAGATCGATCAGCGCCAGCGCGAGATCATGGAGCAGCAGCGCATGGTTCGGGAAATGATGGGGCGCTGAGAATCCGGGGGCGCTTTGCGCCCCAGCATTTTCAGGCGTTACCAGACAGCTTCAGGCGTGCCGCCTGGGTAAAGTCCAGCATGCGGTTCAGCGGCTTGATCGCCTTGGGCACCAGCGCAGGGTCGACGAAAATCTCATCGCCGCCCTTGCGCAGGCAGTCCAGCACCCGCTCCAGGGTGTTCATCGCCATCCACGGGCAGTGCGCGCAGCTGCGGCATGCCGCGCCGTTGCCGGCGGTAGGCGCTTCGACGAACTCTTTATCCGGACACAACTGCTGCATCTTGTAGAAGATGCCACGGTCGGTGGCGACGATGAAGGTCTTGTTCGGCAGCGTCTGAGCAGCCTTGATCAGTTGGCTGGTGGACCCGACCGCGTCGGCCAGCTCGATCACCGCTTCCGGCGACTCGGGGTGCACCAGGATCGCAGCATCCGGGTACAGCGCCTTCATGTCGGCCAACTGACGCGACTTGAACTCCTCGTGAACGATGCAGGCACCGTCCCACAGCAGCATGTCGGCACCGGTCTGCTTCTGGATGTAACGGCCCAGATGCTGGTCCGGCCCCCAGATGATGGTTTCGCCGTTGTCCATCAGGCTTTCGACGATTTCCAGCGCACAGCTCGACGTCACCACCCAGTCGGCACGTGCTTTCACCGCAGCGGACGTGTTGGCGTAGACCACCACGGTGCGCTCAGGGTGCTGGTCGCAGAAAGCCGAGAATTCTTCTACCGGGCAGCCCAGGTCGAGCGAGCAGGTGGCCTCCAGGGTCGGCATCAGCACGCGCTTTTCGGGGGTGAGAATTTTCGCCGTCTCGCCCATGAAACGCACACCGGCCACGATCACGGTTTCGGCCGGGTGGTTCTTGCCAAAACGGGCCATTTCCAGCGAGTCGGACACGCAGCCGCCGGTTTCTTCGGCCAGCGCCTGGATAACCGGGTCGCAGTAATAATGGGCAACCAGCACGGCATTCTGGGCTTTGAGCTCGGCAGCGATGGCCGCACGGTATTCGGCCTCCTGCTCGGCTGTCAGCGGATTGGGCTGCTTGGCGTCGAGGTGGGCCTGAACCAACAGGCGTTCGGAAATCTGGGTCATGATCGCTGGACCTGCAGGCGCGCGTGCGCGTCAAATCGAGTGTATCACCCGGCCCTGGCAGATCGGCTAAGGGTGCCGGACGGCACACTGGCCGCCACGGCCCTCTGCGGGCGCGGATTATTATCGGAGGCCGAAGGCTACAGACAATCCAGCGATTTCTAAAGTGGTTTTTGTTTTGCCTGCACAGGCCTCTTCGCGGGCTCGCCCGCGAAGAGGCCTGTGCAGGTTCAATCGATCACTCCTGCGGCGACAATGCCGCCAGGTGTGCGGCCATGAGCATGGCGAATTCTTCCACAGTCATCTTCTTGCCGTTGAAATCGACCATGCCATCGGCATAGTGCAGGCTGCTCACCACATCGTTGCCTTCGACAGTCGCCATGCCGCTCTGCAGCGCCATCATGCCGACCATCTCCCCCGCCTGGCCCGACTGCATGGCAATCGCCTGGGCGTCGGTCTGGCCGTCCAGCAGTGCCTGCAGGGTCGCCAGGTCACCGATCATCGGCTTGGACAGCGACAACTTGCTCTTAACCTCGGTGATCATCTGCTTGCTCAACTGGTCCGACGGCAGGTCGAAGCTGGCCGGGGCGGTGAAGCCCATCGACAGATTGAAGCGGCTCTCGCCATTGGCCGTTTTGAACGACAGGTTTTCTACCGCGACCTTGGGCTTGGCAGCCAGGAGTTTCTGCAAGTCGCCCTGGAACCTGGCTTTTTCGGCGTCGTCCATCTGGATTTGCGGTACTGGCTGGCCGGCTGCGGAGGCGGCCTCGAATTCCGGCAAGTGTGCCTGGTACCACTTCGACAATGCCTGCAGCGCCGGGGCGTTGACCGAGGAAGCGCTCACCGCCATCTGCGCCTTGCCTACCGCACGGCCATCCCAGGTGATGTCGCCGACCTTGTACTCCACGCGGCCACCCACGGTGTCCGGGCCGTCGAGGCTTTGCACGGCGTTCTGCTCCAGACCCTTGATCAACAGCACCTGCTGTTTCGGCCCCAGGGTCACCTTGGTTTCGGCCAGCGCCAGGTCGACGTTACCCACGTAGATGGCGTCGTGCTCGGTGGCGGCAAGGTTGCCACCAACCGTCAGGCCGTTGAGTTCGAATGTGGCAGGCGGCTGATCATCGCGCACAAGTTTCATCACGAAACGGTCGGCCTGCCCGTGGAATTTCGAAGCCTTGCCTTCCTTGTCGCCACTGGCTTCAAACTGCATACCCGAGAAATCGAGGCTATTGCCATCTGCTTCGTCGAGCTTGATCGGTGCCAGTCGGACCTGGCTGACCACATTGCCGTCGTATCCCAGGCTCGTCTGTGCACTGACCGGGGCCTGCTCGCCTGCGGCGGCAAACCACGGCGCGGTGGCATCGTCCTTTTGCAAGGTGCTGTTGCTAACTGCCAGTACAGGCATCAGCTTGAGCGCCTTCACCCGCGACCAGGGGAACGGGCCGTGCTCGATCTGATCGGTCACACCTACGTCGAAATTGATCACCTCGCCCTCACCCACGTTGATGTCGCGGGCCTTGAGCCGGTATTGGGCGGTACTGCTGAAGAAATGCTGCTCCAGCGACACCCGCTCGATGCTCATGCTGCCGCCGGTGCTGACCAGGGCCTTCTTGAGGTCGGCGTTGCTGCGGGCAAGGGCGTTGTCCAGCTCGGCAGGCAGCTGCTTGCCGGTGTACCAGGCGCCAGCAGTGGTTGCGACGGCAATGGCGATCGCCAGGCCGGAAAGGATGCCAACTGATTTCTTCATGAATAGAACCGATTGCTGTCCGTAAGGGCTTCGATGGCGACCAGAGGCCACGCAGAAAGCGAAGAGTACCACTGCGGTAGAAGTCGAGGGCCGGCCCGGATCGAGAAAAACCATTTCCGGAAGCATCTGACCACTCTGCCAGAAGGGCAACATTCGTTAATTTTTACGAACATTCAAATTGATCAAAACCGCAAAAAACCGCGCAAAAACCGAACAAACACCCTTAAAAATCGATAAATATTTCAATTCAGTAACATCTTGTCATGTTTAACTTGACACCCACCTACCCATCGTTTTTTATTTTCACCACTTTGCGCGCTCCCCCCGCGCCTTCCGCCGCTCCAACATAAAAGGTGAACAATATGGAGCCCACCCGCTCGCCCCTGCCGCATGCGCAATACACCGTGCCCGCCGTTTACGCCCAGCACCAGGAGCCATGCCAGCATGCAGCCTGACCACCGCGCTACCGGCAACGGCCAACTCCGCAAAACCCTGCGCCTCTGGCACGTGATCATCATCGGCCTGGCCTACCTGACCCCGATGACCGTGTTCGACACCTTCGGCATCGTCAGCGGGATTACTGCCGGCCACGTACCCAGCGCCTACATTCTGGCACTGGCCGGGATCCTGTTCACCGCCGTGAGCTACGGTACCCTGGTCAAGCGCTTCCCGCAGTCAGGCTCGGCCTACACCTACACCCAAAAGGCGATCAACCCGCACGTGGGCTTCCTGGTCGGCTGGTCGTCGTTGCTGGACTACCTGCTGTTGCCGATGGTCAACGCGCTGCTGGCCAAACTGTACCTTTCGGCGATGTTCCCGGAAGTGCCGGAGTGGATGTGGGTAGCAGGCTTCGTCACCCTGATCAGCCTGATCAACATGCGCAGCGTCAACCTGGTGGCGCACTTCAACCTGCTGTTCGTGGGCGTGCAGGTGGCGATCATTGCCGTATTCATTTACCTGTGCGTACGCGGCCTGGACCACGGTGAAGGGCTGGGTACCGCCTGGAGCCTGATGCCGTTCGCCGACAGCCAGACCCAATTCAGCGCCCTGGCCGCCGGTGCGACCATCCTGTGCTTCTCGTTCCTGGGCTTTGACGCGGTCACCTGCCTTTCCGAAGAAACCCGCGACCCGGCCAAGACCATCCCCCGTGCGATCTTCCTCACCGCACTGATCGGCGGCGTGGTGTTCATCACCGTTTCTTACTTCATCCAGGCCTACTTCCCGACCATGGCTCGCTTCCACGACCAGGAAGCGGCCCTGCCGGAAATCGCCCTGTACGTCGGCGGCAAGCTGTTCCAGTCGATTTTCATCGCCTGCACCGTGATCAACACCATCGCCTCGGGCCTGGCCTCGCAAACCAGCGTGTCGCGCCTGCTGTACGTGATGGGCCGCGACAACGTCATCCCGGCCAGCGTCTTCGCCCGCCTGCATTCACGCTACAAGACGCCAGTGCTGAACATTGCCGTGGTGGGGATCATTTCCCTGTCGGCGATCTTCTTCGACCTGGTGACCGCCACCTCGATCATCAACTTCGGCGCCCTGGTCGCGTTCAGCTTCGTCAACCTGTCGGTGATCAACCACTGCTACCTGCGCGAAGGCAACCGCAAGGGGCTGGCCAACCAGCTGAAGTACCTGGTGCTGCCCACCATCGGCTTCTGCATCATCGTCTCGCTGTGGCTGGACCTGAATGCGCACTCACTGATGTTTGGCGGCATCTGGGCCGCGCTTGGCCTGATCTACCTTGGCTGGCTGACCAAAGCCTTCCGCGCGGCACCGCCCAACTACATCGCCGAATGAACCATGCTGCTGACAACGCCCGCGCCTGATCGCGGGCGTTGTACTTGATCGAAAAGGAAAGCCCTCATGCCGCTGCGTCGCCTCTCCATCCAATGGAAGATCACCTTGCTTGCCGGCCTGTGTCTGCTGGCCATCGTCGCCTTGCTGGTGGCCACCTCGCTGACCCAGGCGCAACGCAGCGCTGCCTTGGTCAACCAGGCCAACACCGCCATGCTCGACAGCAGCGCCCGCCTGCGCCTGCAGGCCCATGCGCAAACCCAGGCCCTGCGAATACAGCGCTACTTCATGGACGCCTACCAATACGGCAATGGCTTTG
The DNA here is from genome assembly GCF_001320565.1 of Pseudomonas sp. NBRC 111132. NCBI lineage: Bacteria > Pseudomonadati > Pseudomonadota > Gammaproteobacteria > Pseudomonadales > Pseudomonadaceae > Pseudomonas > Pseudomonas sp. NBRC 111132. The sequence continues at coordinate 72,400 of NZ_BCBI01000022.1, read as the reverse complement.
CCCGCCTGGTACAGGTACTGAAGGCCCGTGGCGGCAGCGACCTGCGCGCCGAACTGACCCGCCAGGCGCGTGCCAGCCTGGCCGGCAACCCGGATGTGATCGGCCTGTACCTGGTATTCCAGCCCGATGCCCTGGACCAGCAAGACAGCCAGTACCTCGGCCAGGACGCCATGGGCAGCAATGAGCGCGGACGCTTTTCGCTTTACTGGTCGCAACCAACCCCCGGCACCCTGGAACTGGAAGCCATGCCGGAAACGATGCTTGGCGATGCCAGTATCGGCAGCAACGGCGCAGCGAAAAACCGCTGGCTGACCTGCCCGCAGGACACCGGCAGAACCTGCATGCTCGAACCGTACCTCGACGAGGTCAACGGCCGCCAAGTACTGATGACCAGCATCGCCTTGCCGCTGCTGGAGCACGGCAAGGTGGTCGGCGTGGTCGGCCTGGACATCGGCCTGGCCAACCTGCAGCAACTGAGCGTGGACGGCCGCCGCGAGCTGTTCGATGGCCAGGGCCAGGTGAGTATCGCCAGCGCCGCCGGCCTGCTGGCCGGTAACAGCCGCGACGACACGACGCTCGGCAAGCCCATGGACAACACAGTAGCCGACGGCCTGCTGCGCGTGGCCCACCCTTTCACACCAATACCTGACGCAGCCCCATGGCAAGTGTTGCTGGAGCTGCCGGAAAGCGTGCTGCAGGCCCCTGCCGCCGCACTCAACCAGCGCCTGGACGCGCACAACCAACGCGCCAACCTCACCAGCCTGCTGATCGGCCTGGGCGCAGCCGTGGTCGGCTTGCTGCTGGTGTGGCTGACCGCACGCGGCGTTACTCGGCCAATCCTGGCCGTGGCCGCACGCCTGGAAGACATCGCCAGCGGCGAAGGCGACCTGACCCGTCGCCTGGACTACGCCCGCCAGGACGAACTGGGCCAGCTCACCGGCTGGTTCAACCGCTTCCTCGACAAGCTGCAGCCAGTCATCGCCCAAGTCAAAGGCTCACTGCAGGAGGCCCGCGGCACCGCCGACCAGTCGGCCGCCATCGCCAGCCAGACCAGCAACGGCATGCAGCAACAGCATCGCGAAATCGAACAGGTGGCCACGGCGGCCAACGAAATGAGCGCCACCGCCCTGGATGTCGCCCATAACGCCTCGCAGGCGGCCCAGGCCGCACGCGCCGCCGACCAGGCCAGCCAGGAAGGCCTGCAACTGATCGACAGCACGCGTCAAGGCATCGATCGACTGGCCGCCGGCATGAACACAGCCATGGACGAAGCGCGTGCGCTGGAAGGCCGCAGCGGGCAGATCGGCTCGGTGCTGGAGGTGATCCGTACCATTGCCGAGCAGACCAACCTGCTGGCACTGAATGCCGCCATCGAAGCGGCTCGTGCCGGCGAAGCCGGGCGTGGCTTCGCCGTGGTCGCCGACGAGGTGCGCGGCCTGGCCCAACGCACGCAGGTGTCGGTGGAGGAAATTCGCCAGGTCATCGAAGGCCTGCAGCAAGGCACGCAGGATGTCGTCGGTGCCATGCATGAAGGCCAGCGCCAGGCACAGGACAGCGCCGCGCGCATGGAGCAGGCGCTGCCGGCACTGCAGCGAATTGGCGAGGCGGTGGCGGTCATCAGCGACATGAACTTGCAAATTGCCTCGGCGGCTGAGGAGCAGAGCGCGGTGGCCGAGGAAGTGAACCGCAACGTGGCCGGCATCCGTGATGTGACAGAATCACTGGCTGGCCAGGCTGACGAATCGGCGCGCATCAGCCAGGCGCTGAACCGGCTTGCCAATCAGCAGCAGGCGCTGATGGAGCAATTTCGCGTCTAGCCTGTAGGGTTTCTTGGCGGGTTTGCCCGCCAGCAAGCCCTTACAGGCGCCACAGCACTATCGTTTTTACTGAGCACAACTCATGCAAACCGCAACCAGATCCACCTTTTTTGACATCACCAGCGAACAGGGCCTGTTACGCACCTCGATTGCCGTCACCCTGTTCATCGCCACCATCGGCATCGCTTTCGGCCTGGCCTCCGGCTCGTTCTCCATCGTGTTCGACGGCGTGTACTCGCTGGTCGACGCCAGCATGAGTGGTCTGTCGCTGGTGGTGGTCAAGCTGATCACCTCGCACACCACCAGCGTGCAAATGTCGCGCAAGCTGCGCGAGCGCTTCACCATGGGCTTCTGGCACCTGGAACCGATGGTGCTGGCACTCAACGGCATCCTGCTCAGCGGCGTAGCCATCTACGCACTGATCAACGCCGTCAGCAGCCTGCTGCAAGGCGGCCGTCACCTGGAGTTCGGCATTGCCATGGTCTACGCGGTGTTGACGGTGATCACCTGCGTGACCATCGCCGTCGTCGAGGCGCGCGCCAACCGCAAGCTGCAATCGGACTTCGTGCGCATGGACGTCAAGGGCTGGGTGATGTCGGCCAGCATCACCGCCGCCCTGCTGATCGCCTTCTGCTTTGGCTACGCGGTGCAGGGCACCTCGCTGGAATGGGTGTCGCCGTACATCGACCCGGCGGTGCTGGCGCTGGTGTGCCTGGTGATCGTACCGCTGCCCTTGTCGGTGGTGCGCCAGGCGCTATCGGAAATTTTTCTGGTCACCCCCGGCGACCTCAAGCTGCATGTAGATGAAGTGGCCAAGGCCTTCGTCGCCCGCCACGGGCTGCAGTCTTACCGCGCCTATGTCGCCAAGGTCGGGCGCTCGCGGGAAATCGAGCTGTATTTCATCGTGCCAAAAGGCATGGCTGCGAAGACCATCGAAGAATGGGATGCGTGGCGCAACGAGATTGGCGATGCGGTAGGTGGCGAAGGGCCTGACCGTTGGATTACGGTGGTGTTTACCGGGGACCCGGAATGGGCTGAGTAAGCCAGCTGAACAAGGCCTGCGAAAACGAAAAAGCCCGCGACCATTACTGGTAGCGGGCTTTGACGTATTGCGTGTGGTGGGTCGTGTAGGATTCGAACCTACGACCAATTGGTTAAAAGCCAACTGCTCTACCAACTGAGCTAACGACCCATTTGATGGCGCGTATAATACTGATTTCTAACGAGAAATCAACACCCTATCAAAAAACCTTTGAAAAATACCGCGTTGGGTCTTCGACACCGGCGGCCTTGAAGCCGTCGGCGCGCAGGCGGCAGCTGTCGCATTTGCCACAGGCACGGCCGTCATCATCGGCCTGGTAGCAGGAAACGGTCAGGCTGTAATCCACACCGCGGGCCATACCGGCCTGCACGATCTGCGCCTTGCTCATGTTCTGCAGCGGCGCCTGGATGCGGAAACCCTGCCCCTCTACACCGGCTTTGGTCGCCAGGTTTGCCATGCGCTCGAAGGCTTCGACGAACTCGGGGCGGCAATCCGGGTAGCCGGAGTAATCCACGGCATTGACGCCAATGAAAATATCACGCGCCTCCAACACTTCGGCCCAGCCCAGGGCAAGCGAAAGGAACACGGTGTTGCGCGCTGGCACATAAGTGACCGGGATGCCCTCACTTGGGGCTTCCGGCACATCGATGTTGCTGTCGGTCAACGCCGAACCGCCAATGCCGTCAAGGTTCAGCCCGATCACCTTGTGCTCCACCACTCCCAGGTCACGGGCCACGCGGGCAGCGGCATTCAACTCGGCACGATGGCGCTGGCCGTAATCGAAGCTCATGGTGTAGCAGCTGTAGCCTTCGGCCTTGGCCATGGCAACTACGGTGGCCGAGTCCAGGCCCCCGGACAACAGGATTACTGCGCGTTTATCGGTCATGTGTAGGTGCTCCTCAATCAACGTCCGGGTTCGTCGTTCCACAGCAGCTTGTGCAGCTGCAGCTGGAAGCGTACGGGCAGGTTGTCGGCAACGATCCAGTCCGCCAGGTCGCTGGCTTTCACCTGGTGGTGGCTCGGCGAGAACAACACCTCACCCGCACGCTCGGAAAGGTTGTACTGGATCAGCTTGGAAACTGCCCAGTCGTAGTCCTCGCGGGAACAGATGACGAACTTGACCTGGTCGTTACGGGTCAGCTGCTCGATGTTCTCGTAGCGGTTACGGTGCGATTCTTCGGAACCTGGGGTTTTCAGGTCGACCACACGGCTGACGCGGGGGTCGGTACCGGTAATGTCCAACGCACCGCTGGTTTCCAGCGACACTTCGTACCCGGCATCACACAGCTGCTGCAGTAACGGCAGGGCGTTGGGCTGGGCCAATGGCTCACCACCGGTGACACAGACGTAGCGCGGTTTGAAACCGGCCACCTGCTCAAGGATCGAATCGAGGGTGCGAAGGGTACCGCCACTGAAGGCATAGGCACTGTCGCAGTACTGGCAGCGCAGGGGGCAACCTGTGAGGCGCACGAATACGGTGGGCAACCCAGCCGTTCGCGTTTCACCCTGCAAAGAGTAAAAGACTTCGGTGATGCGTAATGTGTCTTGCATGCTCGCCACGGGCGTGACAGCTAAACAGGCTGCCCGCCTCCTCAGGCACTGTTGCGGACTCGACATAGCGTTATCCGCAGCAGCGTGTTTACGAAAAAAGGGCAGTGATTCTAACGAAAAAACCCGCGACTGGCGCGGGTTTCTTTCGAGCGGTGCAACTACGACACTCAGAGCTTCTGCAGGTCACGCTGAGCCAGTTGCGCGGCCGAGGTGCCGGGGTACTGGGTAATAACCTGCTGCAGGATGCCCTTGACCTTGTCGGTATGCCCCATACGGCGCTCGACATCGGCCAGTTTGTACAGCGAATCGGGCACCTTGCTGTGCTTCGGATACTTCTGACTTACTTGAGCGAAGGCCTGGCTTGCGCCTGGCAGGTCACCCTTGGCCAGGTTCACTTCACCCAACCAGTACTGCGCGTTGCCGGCGTACTGGCTGTTTGGGTACTTGCGCAGGAATGCGTTGAACGCCTGGCTGGCCTTGTCGAAGTCTTTCTGTTTGATCAAGTCGAAAGCAGCATCGTAGTAAAGCTTTTCTTTCGCCGGATCACCGGGCTCGCTACTGGCGGCCGGTTGTTGCGCAGCAGCACCTGCTGCTGCATCCGGGGCGGCATTGGACGCACCACCACCGGTGGAATTGTCAGGGGTTGCGGCAGGCGCAGCGCCACTGTTGATGCGACGGTCCAGGTCCTGGTAACGCTCCAGGTTTTCCTGCTTCATGCGCGACACATCGTTTTGCAGCTCTTCGATGATGCCTTGCTGGCGGGAAAGCTGATCCTGCATCTGTTGCAGCTGCATGAACAGCTGGCCCTGTGCAGAGGCAGGGGCCGAAGCCCCTGACCCGGCATAGGCGCCGCTCGTGCCATAACCCGCAGGCGGATAGCTGCCTGCGTTGTCATCTACTACAGGGACCTCAGCCCAGGCCGCGAGCGGCAGGCTGAGTGCGAGGACGGTTACTACACGGCGGCACATACGCATAAGAACTTACTTACGCAGTTCTACGCGACGGTTCTGAGCCCAGGACTGCTCGTCGTTGCCGGTGGCAACTGGACGCTCTTCGCCGTAGGAAACCAGTTCCAGCTGAGCAGGGGAAACGCCCTGCAGAACCAGGTAGCGCTGAACGGCTTTCGCACGACGCTCACCCAGAGCCATGTTGTACTCGCGGGTGCCGCGCTCGTCGGTGTTGCCTTCCAGAACAACGCGGTTGCCGTTGGACTTCAGGTCCTTGGCGTGAACGTCCAGAGCGCGCATGGCTTCTGGCTTCAGGTCCGAGCTGTCGTATTCGAAGTAGAAGGTGGTGATTGCGCGCAGGGCGGCTTCTTCGCTCAGGGAACCGTCAACAGCGCCAGTGTTGGCACCGTAGCCAGCGTTAGGATCTACAGCAGCGCCTTCGCCTGCGTTATCACCGCCCTTCGAGGAGCAACCTACAGCTACAGCCATGGCCAGAGCCAGCGCAGCAAATTTACCAAACTTCAGCATTTCCATCGTGAAACTCCTAATGAAACCCCAGTGTGTTAAGCAAAACGTATTACGCCGCAATCAGTTCAGGTAAGGGGACCAGGACGGTTCTCTGACTTCGCCTTGAGCGGTAGGAAGTGGGAGCCTCACGCGGCCATTAAGCGACACGAGCATCAAGACTCCCCGGCCCTGCTGGCGGGTGGCGTAGATTAGCATGGTGCCGTTTGGCGCGACAGTGGGAGACTCATCAAGACTTGTTTCAGACAGAATCTTTACACTTCCGCGCTGCAAGTCCTGTGCCGCCACTTTGAAGTTGGTAAAGCCCTGTTGGCGATGGATCATCACCAGGGTCTTTTCGTCTGCCGAAAGTTTCGGGTTGGCGTTGTAGTTACCCACGAACGTTACACGCTCGGCACCGCCACCACTGACCGACTGTTTATAGATCTGCGGTTTGCCGCCACGGTCGGAAGTGAAGTAAAGGGTGTTGCCATCCTTACCCCAGAACGGCTCGGTATTGATACCTGGGCCGGCAGTGACACGGCTGATCTGGCGCGAAGCCACATTCATCACGTAGATGTCCGGGTTGCCGTCCTTGGACAGCACGAACGCCAGGCGCGAACCGTCCGGCGACCAGGCTGGCGCGCCGTTCAGGCCTTCGAAGTTGGTCACCTGCTCGCGGCGACCGGTATCGATGTTCTGAATGAAGATACGCGGGCGCTTCTGCTCGAACGAAACGTAGGCGATACGCTTGCCATCCGGCGCAAAGCGCGGTGACAGGATTGGTTCACGCGACTGCAGCAGGGTTACCGCACGCGCACCGTCGTAGTCCGAACGCTGCAGGGTGTAACGGGTGTTGTTGGTGGAGAAGCGCTCGGCCGTCACGTACAGCATGCGGGTAGAGAACGCCCCCTTGATGCCGGTGAGCTTCTCGAACGACTGGTCGGCAATGTAGTGCGCCATGTCGCGCAGCTGGTCGGTGCTGCCCGCCACGCTACCGGTCAGCACTTGCTGCTCGGTGGCGACGTTGAACAGCGCGTACTGCACCTGCAGGCGACCGCCCGACGGCACGATGCTGCCGACCATCACGTACTGGGCACCCAGCGCTTTCCAGTCACGGAAGATCACTTCGCTGGCCTGCGATGGCTGGCTGATCATGTTCTGCCGCGGAATCGGCGAGTAGTAACCAGAGTTGCGCAGGTCGTTGCCGATGATGTCGGCGATGTCTTCGGGCAGCACGCTGCCGCCCTGCAGGCCGAACGGCACTACCGCGATGGGTGTAGCCCGGTCACTGCCACTGGTGACCAGGATGTTCTTTTCCTCTGCCACCGCCATGCCTGCCACGCAGCACAGCATGACCAGCAGTCCTCTCAGACGTTTAATCACAACGCTAGATCCTCAGGTGTAAATGTCATCTTGAACGAACGATATTGGTTGAAATCGCTCGGCTTCATACCCTGCATCTCGGTCAAACGACCAATGTTCTTCACCGCAGCCACCGCCGAACTGTCATACGGGCCGTCACCACTGGAACGGGCCACGCTGACACTGGTGATGGTACCGTCCGGCAACATGTTGATCTGCAGGACCACCGTCATGCCCTTGCGCGCGGAAGGCGGACGCGCCCAGCCCTCGGCCGCGCGCATGCGGATCAGGTCGTCGAAGTCGCCGGCCACCTGGTCACCCTGCTCGTCGGCCAGCGCCTGCTGCCGCTCGGTGGTGTCGGACAACAGCTCGGCCAGGGCCTGGGCTTTCTTGTCTTCTGCCGCCTTGCGGGCCGCTTCCTGTGCCTTCTTTTTCTGGGCGTCTGCAGCGGCCTTTTTCTTGGCCTCTTCAGCTGCCTTCTTCTTAGCGTCCTCGGCCGCCGCCTTCTTCTTGGCGTCCTCGGCTGCTTTCTTCTTGGCCTCCTCGGCTGCCTTTTTCTTGGCGTCCTCGGCGGCTTGTTTCTTCGCCTCTTCAGCGGCCTCTTTCTTGGCCTCTTCTTCGGCTTTTTTCTTGGCTTCGTCCTCGGCCTTCTTCTTGGCGATGTCGGCCTGCTGCTTCTCGGCAGCCTTCTTCGCCTCGTCGGCCTTCTTGGCTTCGGCAGCTTTCTTGGCTTCGGCAGCCTTGGCGGCTTCTGCGGCCTTGGCAGCGTCTTCGGCTTTTTTCGCCTCGGCGGCTTCGCGGGCCTCCTCGGCCTTTTGAGCAGCGTCGGCTTTCTTTTGTTCCGCAGCCTTCACTGCTTCCTGCTCGACCTTCTTCTGCTCCAACTGCTCGACTTCGGTCTGGCGCGAAGCGGTTTTCTTCGCCTCCCCGGCAATCTTCTGATTGGTCTGGGTGGTCGCCTGGCTCTTGGACTTGAGCTGGTACAGGGTAGCCTGAACGATCGGCTTGGAAGGCGGCAGCTCAGGCGTCATGGCAAAACTGACGAACAGCAGGGCGAACACCAGCACATGCAGGCCGATGGCCCAGACACTGGGCCAGAAGTAGCTTTCCGAGGCGGATGGCTCTCGCTGTTGCATCAGGGCGCCTCGGTAATCAGGCCAACGTTACCGACACCGGCCTTCTGCAACCCGCCCATGGCACCCATGACCGCGCCATAGTCGACAGCCTTGTCGCCACGAATGAACACCTGGGTTTGCTTGCCCTGGTCACGGCCGGCAGCAATGATCTTGGTCACTGCATTGGTCATGTCAGGCAAGGTCATGGCCTTGTCCATCTGCTTGTCGGTATCGACTTCGCTGCCAAGGTTCCAGTAGTAGGTTTTATCGGCCTTGATGGAGATGGTGAGGATCTGGACGTTGTTGTCCTGCGGCAAGGCTTCGCTGGAAACCTTGGGCAGGTCGACCTTCACGCCCTGGTTGAGCATGGGCGCCGTCACCATGAAGATGACCAGCAGCACCAGCATCACGTCGATGTAGGGCACCACGTTCATCTCGGCGACGGGCTTGCGTTTGTGGCGAACTCGGGCCATGGGCTTCTACCTGATTACTCTTCGCTGGTGTGCACTTTGCGGTGCAGGATCGCCTGGAACTCGTCGGCGAAGGTGTAGTAACGACCGATCAGCACTTCACTGCGCGCGGCGAAACGGTTGTAGGCGATGACCGCCGGGATCGCTGCGAACAGGCCGATGGCGGTGGCGATCAGCGCTTCGGCGATACCTGGGGCGACAGTGGCCAGGGTGGCTTGCTGGGCGCTGGCCAGGCCGCGGAAGGAGTTCATGATGCCCCATACGGTACCGAACAGGCCGATGTACGGGCTGGTGGAACCAACGGTGGCCAGGAACGGCAGGCTCTGTTCGAGTTTTTCTTCCTCGCGAGAAATGGCCACGCGCATGGCACGGCCAACGCCTTCCATCACCGCGTCCGGGTCAACGCCCGGTTGCTGGCGCAGGCGCGAGAACTCCTTGAAGCCGGCACGGAACACCTGCTCCACGCCAGAGTCCGGGTCTGGGTTGCTGCCTGCCTGGCGGTACAGCTTGGACAGGTCGATGCCCGACCAGAAGCGCTCCTCGAAGGCATCCAGCGCACGACGACCGGCGCGCAGCATGGTGCTGCGCTGGAAGATCATGATCCATGAGGTGACCGAGGCGGCCACCAGGGTCAGCATTACCAGCTGTACCACCACGCTGGCATTGCTGACCAGACTCCACATGGAGGTATGGTCGACGACGTTAGCTTCCACGCTTATTCTCCTGCATTCGATTGATTACCCGAGCCGTCCGCCATAAAGGCTTCGCGCAGCTGGGGGGGTATGGCTCGGGGTTTGAAAGTGTCGGCGCGCACGGCGGCCACCAGGAACTGCCCTTCGCAAAGCAGCGTGTCATCCTTTTCCCGCCAGACCTGCTGCACGAAGCGCAAGCTGGCGCGATTGAGTTCAAGTACTTGCGCGGTCACCCGCAGTTCGTCATCAAGCCGCGCCGGCGCGTGATACCGCGCTTCGCTGGAATGAACCACGAACAGCAGGTTGTCTTCGGCCAGTTGCGACTGGGAAAAGCCCAGGTGCCGCAGGCGTTCGGTGCGCGCGCGCTCCATGAATTTCAGGTAGTTGACGTAATACACCACGCCGCCCGCATCGGTATCTTCGTAATAGACGCGACAACGGTGTGCGAACGGTTCGAGCTGATTTTGCGCGCGCATACTCTAGTGCTTACTCCTCAGCTTGCCAATCCGCTGTGGCAACTGTTTTTTCTTCATTGATGTCTTATTGCCAGCGCACTTTGGGCATGCCAGCGTTAGGACCACGAAAAGTCGCTTTCGATCTGTCATTCATCGCCTGGCTCGGAAAAATCACCACCCTCCCCCAAGCGCCCGGGAATATTCAGGCCAAAGTGCAGGTAGGCATGCCGGGTGACCACGCGGCCGCGCGGCGTACGCATGATGTAGCCCTGCTGGATCAGGTACGGCTCAAGCACATCCTCGATGGTATGACGCTCTTCGCTGATGGCCGCGGCCAGGTTGTCCACGCCCACCGGGCCGCCATCGAATTTTTCGATCATGGTCAACAGCAGGCGGCGGTCGGAATGATCGAAACCACGCTCGTCCACGTCCAGCAGGTTCAGCGCCATGTCGGCCACGGCCTTGGTGATCTGGCCCTTGCCGCGTACTTCGGCGTAGTCGCGTACCCGGCGCAGCAGGCGGTTGGCGATACGCGGCGTACCCCGAGCGCGGCGAGCGATCTCGTAGGCGCCGAGGTCTTCGATGGCCAGGCCAAGGATGTTGGCCGAACGGCTGACGATGGTGGCCAGGTCCTTGTCGCTGTAGAACTCCAGGCGCTGGACGATACCGAAGCGGTCACGCAACGGGTTGGTGAGCATGCCGGCACGGGTGGTAGCGCCCACCAGGGTGAACGGTGGCAGGTCCAGCTTGATCGAACGCGCCGCCGGGCCTTCGCCAATCATGATGTCGAGCTGGAAATCCTCCATGGCCGGGTACAACACCTCTTCGACGACCGGCGACAGCCGATGGATTTCGTCGATGAACAGCACATCGTGCGGCTCGAGGTTGGTCAGCATGGCTGCCAGGTCGCCAGGGCGTTCCAGAATAGGCCCCGAGGTGCTCTTCACCGACACGCCCATTTCATGGGCGATGATGTTGGCCAGGGTGGTCTTGCCCAGGCCTGGCGGGCCAAAGATCAGCGTGTGATCGAGCGACTCGCTGCGGCCACGCGCCGCCTGGATGAACAGCGCCATCTGCTCGCGCACCACCGGCTGGCCGATATAATCGTCCAGGCTCAGCGGGCGAATCGCACGGTCCTGGACCTCTTCGCGGTCGCGGCCACTGGCGGCGATCAGGCGGTCGGCTTCGATCACTTGGTTATCATCCCTTTCAGGCTGCGGCGGATCAGTTCTTCACTGCTCAAGCCGGCCTTGTCCTTGATCGCAGCGATTGCCTTGCTGGCTTCCTGCGGCTTGTAGCCGAGCGAGACCAGGGCACTGACCGCATCGGCCTCGGCGCTGGACTCGCTGGCGACCGGCAACGGCCCGTCGGACACCAGGGTGAACATGGCCGGTGACGTCTCCCAGGCTTTGAAGCGGTCCTTGAGCTCGACCAGCAAGCGTTCGGCGGTTTTTTTGCCAACACCGGGCACGCGCACCAGGGCCGAGGTGTCCTGGGCTTGCACGCAGCGCACCAGTTCGTCCACTTCCAGCCCGGACATCAGCGCCAGGGCCAGCTTCGGCCCCACGCCGTTCAGGCGGATCAGCTCGCGGAACAACTCGCGCTCGCGCTTTTCGGCAAAGCCATAGAGCAGGTGGGCGTCTTCGCGCACGACCAGGTGGGTATGCACGGTGACGGCTTCGCCCACCTTGGGCAGACGGTACAGCGTGGTCATGGGAACTTCCAGTTCGTATCCCACGCCGTTGACGTCGATAATCAGGTGCGGCGGCTGTTTTTCCGCCAGGGTGCCGCGCAAACGTCCAATCACGTTCCGATCCTTCCTCTCGGGGAGCCGGTCAAAGACCGCTCAACCCTATCAGCAAATGCAGCGGGTGAACGCATCACCCGAACAAAATATGTATCAGCGCATGAAGCGCCTACAGACGCAAGCGCCCGCCGCGTCGCCGTGCCGTGGCCAGGCCATGTGGTACCAAGCTGGAACGGGTGTGAGCGTGGCACAGGGCGATGGCCAGGGCATCGGAGGCATCGATCTGTGGCTTTTGCGTCAATTTCAGCAGGTGCATGACCATCATCATCACCTGCTCCTTGTTGGCCCCACCCGTGCCGGCCACGGCCTGCTTGACCTGGGTGGCGCTGTATTCGGCGATTTCCAGGCCGGCCTCGGCGGCGGCGACGATGGCCGCGCCACGGGCCTGGCCGAGCTTTAGCGCCGAATCGGCGTTGCGGGCCATGAACACCCGCTCGATACCCATGGTCACCGGGCCGTGCTGGGCGATGATTTCACTGACACCCCGAAAAACAATCTGCAGCCGCTCGTGCAGCTCGCCGCTGCCGGTGCGGATACAACCCGATGCCACGTACTCGCAACCACGGGCGGTCTGACGGACCACACCGTAACCGGTGATGCGCGAACCGGGGTCGATACCAAGAATCAGAGTCATAACACCTGCGGAGTTTTACCAATTTCACCGGTCTATTCGCGGGCAAGCCCGCCCCTACAAAGACCTCGCAGTCCCTGTAGGAGCGGGCTTGCCCGCGAATAAACCCTCAAGGCGAACGAAACAACCTTAGCCGAGGTTATCCATGATCTCATCGGAAATCTGGGCGTTGGAGTAGACGTTCTGCACGTCGTCCAGGTCTTCGAGCATGTCGATCAGCTTGAGCACCTTTTCCGCACCGTCCTGGTCAAGTTCGGCGCTGGTGGTCGGCTGCATGACGATTTCCGCGTCAGCGGCCTTGAAGCCAGCCTCTTCCAGCGCGTTACGCACGGCATAGAAGCTATTGAACGAAGTGAACACCTCGAACGAGCCGTCATCGTTGGCCACCACGTCGTCGGCATCGGCCTCCATTGCCGCTTCCATCAACGCGTCTTCTTCAACGCCCGGGGCAAAGCTGATCTGCCCCTTGCGCTCGAACAGGTAGGCCACCGAACCGTCGGTGCCCAGGTTGCCACCGCACTTGGTAAAGGCATGGCGCACGGCGGCGGCAGTACGGTTGCGGTTGTCGGTCATGGCTTCGACCATGATCGCCACGCCACCGGGGCCGTAACCTTCGTAGCTGAGCTCTTCGACGTTGTCGCTTTCATTGGTGCCAGCGCCACGGGCCACGGCGCGGTCGATGATGTCGCGACTCATGTTGGCGCCCAGCGCCTTGTCCAGCGCCAGGCGCAAGCGCGGGTTGGATGCCGGGTCAGGGCCGCCTTGCTTGGCAGCTACCGTCAGCTCACGGATCCACTTGGTGAAGACCTTGCCTCTCTTGGCATCCTGGCGCTCTTTGCGGTGCTTGATGTTCGCCCACTTGGAATGACCAGCCATAACGACTCCGAATCCTTTGAATCACAAACAGCCCCGCCCCATGACGGGGCGGGACGGAAGAATACCTGCGCCGAAACGCAAAGGCGCATCCATATGGATGCGCCCGGGGACTGCTTACTCGACCTTGGTCTGTTCGCGCAGTCGGATGTGCAGCTCGCGCAGGGCCTTGGCGTCGACCAGGCCAGGGGCCTGGGTCATGACGCATGCAGCGCTCTGGGTTTTCGGGAACGCGATCACTTCACGGATCGACTGGGCGCCGGTCATCAGCATGACCAGGCGGTCCAGGCCGAAGGCCAGGCCGCCGTGGGGCGGGGCGCCGAATTTCAGGGCGTCGAGCAGGAAGCCGAACTTCTCTTCCTGTTCTTCTGCCTCGATACCCAGCAGGCGGAATACCGCCTGTTGCATCTCTTTACGGTGAATACGGATCGAGCCGCCACCCAGCTCGGTGCCGTTCAGGACCATGTCGTAGGCACGGGACAGGGCCGTGGCCGGGTTGGCCTCCAGCTCTTCCGGGGTGCACTTGGGCGCGGTGAACGGGTGGTGCAGCGCGGTGAAGCTGCCGTCTTCGTTCTCTTCGAACATCGGGAAGTCGACGACCCACATCGGTGCCCACTCGCAGGTCAGCAGCTCGAAGTCGTGACCCAGGCGGATACGCAGCGCGCCCAGGGCTTCGCTGACCACCTTGAACTTGTCGGCGCCGAAGAACACGATGTCGCCATCTACAGCACCCACGCGGTCGAGGATGTTGTTGAGGTTGGCTTCAGGGATGTTCTTGACGATCGGCGACTGCAGGCCTTCGACGCCCTTGGCACGCTCGTTGACCTTGATGTAGGCCAGGCCCTTGGCACCGTAAATGCCGACGAACTTGGTGTACTCGTCGATCTTGCTGCGCGGCATGCTCGCACCGCCTGGCAGACGCAGGGCGGTAACGCGGCACTTCGGATCGTTGGCCGGGCCGGCGAATACTTTGAAGTCGACATCCTTCAACTGATCGGCAACGTCGACCAGTTCCAGCGGGTTACGCAGGTCTGGCTTGTCGGAGCCATAGCGGCGCATGGCCTCTTCGAAGGTCATGTGCGGGAATTCGCCGAACTCCAGGTCCAGCACTTCCTTGAACAGCTTGCGGATCATGCTTTCGGTCAAGCCCATGATCTCGCTTTCATCGAGGAAGCTGGTCTCGATGTCGATCTGGGTGAATTCCGGCTGGCGGTCGGCCCGCAGGTCTTCGTCACGGAAGCACTTGGCGATCTGGTAGTAGCGGTCGAAACCGGCGACCATCAGCAGCTGCTTGAACAGCTGTGGCGACTGCGGCAGAGCGAAGAAGCTACCGGCGTGGGTACGGCTTGGCACCAGGTAGTCACGCGCACCTTCCGGGGTAGCACGGGTGAGGATCGGGGTTTCTACGTCGAGGAAACCATTTTCGTCGAGGAAGCGACGAATGCTGCTGGTGATGCGCGAGCGCAGGCGCAGCTTGTCAGCCATTTCCGGGCGACGCAGATCGATGAAGCGGTAACGCAGGCGGGTTTCCTCGCCGACGTCGGAGTATTCGTTCAGCGGGAACGGCGGGGTTTCTGCTTCGTTGAGCACGTTCAGCTGGTAGCCGAGGATCTCGATTGCACCGGACGCCATGTTGGCATTCACCGCACCGTCAGGGCGCTTGCGGACCTTGCCGGTGATCTGCACGACGTATTCGCTGCGCACACGGTCGGCAGCGGCGAAGGTTTCGGCGCGATCCGGGTCGAACACGACCTGGGCCATGCCTTCGCGGTCACGGATGTCGAGGAAGATCACCCCGCCGTGGTCGCGGCGACGATGGACCCAGCCGCAAAGGGTGACTTCCTGGCCGTCCAGGCTCTCGTTCAGTTGGCCGCAATAATGGCTGCGCATCATGATGGTGGTTTCGCTTCTCGTGATTCGTGTATTCGGTGGAGGCCTTGGCCGCCCGGAGGGCTAATACTGCAAGACCCGGTCACAGCATTCAACTCAGTCGGCCTTGTCGCCGCCTGCCAGATTCTTTTTCGCCCCGGTCTTGAAGTCGGTTTCGTACCAACCATTACCGCTCAGGCGGAAGCCTGGCACCGACAGCAGCTTTTTCAGTGCTGGGGCCTGGCAGGCCGGGCAATCGACCAGCGGCGCGGCGCTGATCTTCTGCAGCACTTCCATGCGGTGCTCGCAGGACGCACATTGATAGTCATAAAGGGGCATGGGTGTCTCTCGTCAACCACAACGCTGGCTGCCGGGGCAGCAAAAAGCGGGATTATATATGGTTAGCAAGCACTGCGCAGCCCGCCAGGCGATCAGCGCGCACTTGGCGGGTTCAGAAGCCACGCCACGCAGATGACCCGGATCAGCCCGCTGAAGTTGCGCACCCCACCCTGGCGCAGGTGCACTTCGCGGTCCACGTAGGACAACACGGCACTGACCGAGCAGCGGTTGGCAGCGGCGATGCGCTCCAGGATACCCCAGTAGACGGCCTCCAGGCGCAGACACGTGGAAAAGCCGTTGAGCCGCACCGAGCGCGACACCGGCTGGGCCTGCAACATGTCGAAATCCGCCTTGAACGGATCGATGCATTGTTTTGCGGGCCAACTCCCCTGGCCAATACTACGTTTGCTCGCTTGCATCATGCGCCACACTTCCTCGTCACAGGTACCAGGCGACCTATGAAGCGCTGATGCGCGAGCTTAAAGCAGCGGCAAAATCTTCCTGCACAACCTCTAGACCCCGGCCGGGCATGCCGACCAGGGCTTTTGCACGATGGCCGTTACTTGCCGTCGAGCAGCACCCGCAGCATCCAGGCGGTTTTCTCGTGCACTTGCATGCGCTGGGTCAGCAAGTCGGCGGTCGGCTCGTCACTGACTTTGTCCACCACCGGGAAAATACTGCGCGCAGTACGCACCACGGCCTCCTGACCCTGCACCAGCTGACGGATCATTTCGTCCGCAGGGGGCACGCCTTCCTCCTCCTTGATCGACGAGTGCCGCGCGTAGAATGCATACGACCCCGGCGCCGGGAAGCCCAGGGCACGGATGCGCTCGGCGATCGAATCGACTGCCAGCGCCAGTTCGTTGTACTGCTCTTCGAACATCAAATGCAGGGTGCGGAACGACGGACCGGTGACGTTCCAGTGAAAGTTATGGGTTTTCAGATACAGCACATAGGTATCCGACAACAGACGGGACAGCCCATCGACGATGGACTTGCGATCTTCTTCACTGATACCGATATCGATTGCCATGAAGTTCCCCTTTCCATAAGGCTTGAGACTCAAGCGGGCGCCGACCACTGTAGCAACACTTGGCGCATGCCGCATGTGACATGGCGCAACACATCGCCCGCCGGGCGGCCTGCGGTTTGAGTAGGCTGCGGCTTTACTGTTAAATAGGCACGGTGCCACCCGTGCGGACTGTCATTGCCGGGTGCATAGGCTGGCCTGTCACGTGTTCGCGCTCTACACCTCATGCGCACCGTGCTACCAGCTCTTCCTGTGATCGGCCTTATCAACTGTGAGCCAACCCCATGTTCAAGATCGTCCATCTGGTGACGGGCGTGGCAGCTTTGCTGCTATCGCTCATACCCAGCCTGAAAACCGATGCGACACCCTTCCTGCAGCAACCCGACGCGGTCTACCTGGCGCTGCTCGGCCTGCTCAACCTGGTACTGGCCCCGGTCGTGCCACTGTATTACCGCGGCACGCGACAACAGCTGCAGCATCTAGCCTGCGCCCTGCTGGTGGTAGCCGTGGTACTGCAGACCCTGACGTTGCTGGCTCGCCCGGAAATGGGCAACCTGGCTGCCCTGGTCTGTGCGGTGCTGGCCGTAGCCCTGCACCTGGCCGTGGGCTTTGCCCGCACCCCGCGTAAAGCGCGCAGCAGCCAACACGCGGCACAAGATGTCGGCAGCCGTGATACCGGCACCGTCAAGTGGTTCAACACGTCGAAAGGCTTCGGTTTCATCTCCCGCGATTCGGGTGATGACATCTTCGTGCACTTTCGCGCCATTCGCGGTGAGGGCCACCGCATCCTGGTCGAAGGCCAGCGCGTGGAGTTTTCGGTGATGCACCGCGACAAGGGCCTGCAGGCCGAAGACGTGGTTGCAGTAACCCGACGCTGACGCCGCCTTCTCCGTGAGCGCGGGCTTGCCCGCTCTCACGGAGAGCATGCCCAAGCAGTAGTCAGTAATGCGGCGGCGGCGCCTCTTCCCCTTCGCTGCCGTACTGGCCAACCATCTCTTCATGACGCTTGATCAGCTCGGCCATCTGCAATTGCAGCCGGTCGATCACCCGCCCTTGCTCGACGACCACGTCATTCAGCGCCTGAATAGTGTCATCCTGAAACGCCTGACGGGTTTCCAGTTCCACCATACGCATTTCCAGTGTCATTTCAGGCCTCCTGGTAACCAGCCAATTGCAGCCCGCGCAGGCGCTGGCGAACGGCTTGCAGCTGATCATCGGTGTACGCCACCGACGGGCACTTGCCCCAAACCGGGGCCGGCCAGGCAGCATCGTCGCGCCGGCGCACGATCACATGCATATGCAGCTGGCTGACCACATTGCCCAACGTTGCCACGTTCATCTTGTCAGCGCCGTAGCTGGTCTTCAGCGCTTCGGCCAACACGGTGGTTTCCTGCCACAACTGTTGCTGCTCTGCCGCATCCAGCTCGAACAGTTCGCTGATGCCGGCGCGCTTGGGCACCAGGATGAACCATGGGTAATTGGCATCCTTGCTCAGCAGCAACTGGCACAGCGCAAACTCCCCCAGCACCAGGGAATCCTGCTGCAAACGTGAATCGAGGACGAACACGGCATATCTCCTTCAGGCAAAACCATCCCGCATCGAGCGGAAAACAGGCCTGCAAGGATACCTTGCACATTCCCGGTAACACAGCGCTACTTTTCGCACCAAAATGAGGCCGCCTGTCCGCCCTTCCCACACTTGCCACCCCACAAACGACTCTGGATGAACAAGTTGCGGTAACACATTGACTTTCATGACAGCTTTTTAAATTTTAATGATTCTCGACTCCAATATCTCATCAACCCGCCTTCGGCCCGTATTTACGGCACTTTCCGACCCTCGGTAGCAGGTTTTGTGAAAATTTCATGAAGTGTTGTGAATTTTGAGCACGCTTGTTGCATTCACTTCACGCCAAGTCGGCACGACATCTGCAACGGCAGGTGTACGCGACAAATAACAACAGCGGCATTGGTTACCAGGGAGTTTCCTCAACCAGAATCGGTAGTTACCGATTTGTTACGGTGACAGGAACAGCGCTGGCGTTGTACGGCCCTTAAACCGGGGCGTGATTTGCGACATGGAAATATCTAAAAGCGACATGGCGAAAAAGTTCCGCAAAGAGTGCTTATAGCCATATCGCCAACAACAGTCAGCGTGCTATACATTTTCGCCGACATAAAAAGAAAGAGCTGCCCCATATAACTAAAACACATGGACGCAGCGGTACTCTTCCTAAAAACCAAAGGAGCAAATCACGATGCGCGTGATGAAGTGGAGCATGATCGCCCTGGCCGTTGCGGCAGGGACCTCGCAGTTGGCAATGGCCTCGGCACAAGACGAGTCCAAAGGTTTCATTGAAGACAGCAAGCTGAACGTCAAAACCCGCATGCTGTACTTCAGCCGAGACTTCCGCAACGTCCCGTCTGGCTCCCAGAGCCGCGTTGAAGAAACCGGCCTCGGCTTCCTCGGCACCTTCGAGTCGGGCTTCACCCAAGGTACCGTCGGCTTCGGCGTCGACGCCATCGGCATGCTCGGCATCAAGCTGGACAGCGGCAAAGGCCGTGCCGGCACCGGCCTGTTCCCGGAAGGCTCCGACGGTCGCTCGCAGGATGACTACTCCGAAGGCGGCGGCGCAGTGAAAATGCGCATTTCCAACACCGTGCTGAAGTTCGGCGACCAGTTCACCGCACTGCCAGTACTGGCTACCGACGACAGCCGACTGCTGCCGGAAGTTGCCGAAGGCGGCCTGATCACCAGCAACGAAATCGATGGCCTGACCCTGCACGCCGGTCACTTCACCGCGCTGAACGCACAGGCTCAGACTTACCACGACAGCCTGAACCTGACCGAGGCCAACGTCTTTGGTGGCACCTACGCCATCACCGAAAACCTCAGCACCAGCGTTTACTACTCGCGTGTCGAAGACCACTTCCGCAAGTGGTACGGCAACATCAACTGGGCGCTGCCGATCAGCGACAAGCAAGGCCTGGTGTTCGACTTCAACATTTACGACACCAAGTCGATCGGCGACAACCTGACCGGCGCATTCGTCAGCAAGTCCGACGGCAGCAACGAACTGGACAACATTGCAGCCAGCCTCTCGGCCGCCTACAACATTGGCGCACACACCTTCACCCTGGCCTACCAGAAAGTCAGCGGCGACGGTGACTATGCCTACGGCGTGGACGGTGGCGGCACGATCTTCCTGGCCAACTCGGTTGCCCGCTCCGACTTCAACGCCGAAGACGAAAAATCCTGGCAAGCGCGCTATGACCTGAACTTCGCCGAGTTCGGCGTACCAGGCCTGACCTTCATGACCCGTTACGTGCGCGGTACCGGTGCCTCCACCCGCACCACCGACGACGGTAAGGAATGGGAACGCGACATCGACGTCAAGTACGTGATGCAAAGCGGCCCGGCCAAGGACCTGAGCTTCCGCGTACGTCAGGCCACCTACCGTTCGGGCGATGGCGTGTACTACGGCTCCCCATCGATCGACGAACTGCGTCTGATCGTGGAGTACCCGCTGAGCATCCTGTAAGCCTGGCTTGCAGTGCCCCGCACTTGAAAAAGCCCGGCGATCACGCCGGGCTTTTTCTTGGCTGACAAGTGCCACGCCCTGGGGCATCCTGTACGCCTTCGTTTCGCCCCCGTACAATGCGGGGCTATTTCAACGTCTTAGGCAATCGACACGGCTAACCATGCGCACCAGTCAATATTTGCTCGCCACCCAGAAAGAAACCCCTGCCGACGCAGTGGTCATCAGCCATCAGCTCATGCTGCGTGCCGGCATGATCCGCAAACTGGCCTCCGGCCTGTACACCTGGCTGCCGATGGGCCTGCGGGTAATGCGCAAGGTCGAGGCCGTGGTGCGTGAGGAAATGAACGCCGCCGGCGCCCTGGAAGTGCTGATGCCGAGCATCCAGCCCGCCGAACTGTGGCAGGAATCCGGTCGCTGGGAGCAGTATGGCCCTGAGCTGCTGCGCCTGAAGGATCGCCACCAGCGCGACTTCTGCGTCGGCCCTACCCACGAAGAAGTGATCACCGACCTGGCCCGTAACGAGCTGTCCAGCTATAAACAGCTGCCGCTCAACATGTACCAGATCCAGACCAAGTTCCGTGACGAGATCCGCCCACGCTTCGGTTTGATGCGTGGCCGTGAATTCATCATGAAGGACGCCTACTCGTTCCATGCCGACCAGGCTTCCCTGCAGGAAACCTACGACCGCATGCACCAGGCGTACAGCAACGTGTTCACCCGCCTGGGCCTGGACTTCCGGCCTGTACAGGCCGACACCGGCTCGATCGGCGGCAGCTACTCGCACGAGTTCCACGTGCTGGCCGAGTCTGGCGAAGACGACGTGATCTTCAGCGACAGCTCCGATTACGCCGCCAACATCGAAAAGGCCGAGGCCATCCCACGTGAAACCGTGCGCCCAGCCCCTACCGAGGAACTGCGCCTGGTCGACACTCCAGACGCCAAGACCATCGCCCAACTGGTGGAAAACCACGGCCTGGCGATCGAGAAAACCGTCAAGACCTTGATCGTACGCGGCGCCGAGGAAGGCAAGCTGGTGGCCCTGGTGGTACGTGGCGACCACGAGCTGAACGAAATCAAGGCCGCCAAGCTGGAGCAGGTTGCCGACCCGCTGGTCATGGCCACCGACGCCGAACTGCGCGACGCCATCGGTGCCGGCGCCGGCTCGCTCGGCCCGCTGAACCTGCCGCTGGAGGTGGTGATCGACCGTTCGGTTGCACTGATGAGCGACTTCGGCATTGGCGCCAACATCGACGACAAACACTACTTCGGCGTGAACTGGGAGCGTGACCTGCCGGTTCCACAGGTCGCCGACCTGCGTAACGTGGTTGAAGGCGACCCGAGCCCGGACGGCCAGGGTACCCTGGTGATCAAGCGCGGTATCGAAGTGGGCCACATCTTCCAGCTCGGCACCAAGTACAGCGAAGCACTGAAGTGCCAGGTACTGGGCGAGAACGGCAAACCGGTCGTTCTGTCGATGGGTTGCTACGGCATCGGTGTGTCCCGTGTGGTCGCAGCTGCCATCGAGCAGAGCTATGACGACAAGGGCATCATCTGGAACGACGCCCTGGCGCCATTCCAGATTGCCCTGGTACCCCTGCGTTATGAAACCGACGTGGTCCGCGAGGCAACCGACAAGCTTTACACCGAACTGACCGCCGCAGGCTTCGAAGTGCTGCTGGACGACCGCGACAAGAAGACCAGCCCAGGCATCAAGTTTGCCGACATGGAGCTGATCGGCATCCCGCACCGCATCGTCGTCAGCGATCGCGGCCTGGCCGACGGCAACCTGGAGTACAAGCACCGCACCGAGCAGGACGCCCAGGCGCTGCCGCTCAATGAAGTGCTGACCTTCCTGCAGGCCCGCGTTCGCCGCTGATAACCAATGCACGAGTGATCATGTTCAAGCGAAGTACCTTTACCCTGGGGGGCGCCGCACTGTGCGGCGCCCTGCTCGTCAGCGGTTGCGCCAATCAGATGTCCCAGCGCAGCGACCATGAGGAGCGCGTCGAGCGCAAACTGCTCGAGCACACCCTGCAGATCGATGTCGGCGAGCCGAAGGTGATGGAGCTCCCGCAGCGACGTGTGCGCGTGCATGAGCAGAAGCGCTTCGAGGTCACCGAGTTCGAAGTCACCCGTCGCTATGACCGCTATACGCCTTACCAGCCCTGGCGGGAGATCTACGAGATCCCGCTGGGTGCAGTGGCCGTGGTGGCTGGTGTCGGCGCCAACGTGGTCAATGTCTTCACCTTGGGCAATCTGCCGCAAAGCATCACCCACGACTGGCTCAGCTACGGCGTGGACGGGCTCAACCCGTTCATGAACGTGCCTTCCAACGGCCGTGCGCAGCAGAACCTGGCGGGGATCAGCGAAGTGCAGAAAAGCCAGCGCGAGGAATCTACCAGCGTGCCCTGGAGCGAACGCCTGGTCGAGGTCAAGGCCGGCAAGATGACCCACGAGCTGACCACCGACAGAAATGGCGTACTGCGCCTGAACCTGCTCGACAGCCCGTTTTCCGAGCAGAACCTCAACCACGTCGGCACCCTGCACCTTCAGGTACTCGACGAAGACAATGCTGTGCGAGGTGATGCCAGCCTGCTGGTCAGTGCCACCCTGCGCAACAAGCTGCTCGAGGCTCATGAGCTGATCTTCGATGACCTCGAAGATGACGATGTCGGTCAGTGGGTACATCGGGTCAAGCGCCTGTCCGAGCTGGGCCTTGAAGAGGAGGCCAGCGAAATGGAGCAGAGCCTGATCGAGCTGACCCGCAACGATCCAGAGCTACAGCAGGAGTTTCTGCAGTCGCTGACCAAGGCCACCGGCCGGTTGGTGGCTGATCCAGGCGTGCAATAACAAATGGGGCTGCGTTGCAGCCCCATTCATTTAGGCGGGAACAGCTCCAGCTGTTCATGCGCCCCGCGCAAGTCGCGCAACCTCACCCCTACCCCTAGCAAGCGCACCGGCTTGCTACCTCGGGCGAACGCCTGCCCCAGCAACTGCCGATAACTCTCCAGGTCCCGGCCCGCCCCCGCCTGTTCCATGGTGGTCTGGCTGAAGTCATGAAACTTGACCTTAACGAACGGTTTGTCCGGCCGGTAACTGTTGTCCATGCGGGCAAGACGTTCGTTCAGGCTATCCAGCAGCTCTGGCAGCCGCGCCAGACAACTGGCCAGGTCTGGAAGGTCGGTGTCGTAGGTGTTTTCCACGCTGACCGACTGGCGTCGGCTGTCGTTGTGTACCGCACGCTCATCGATACCCCGCGCCAGCCCCCACAATCGCTCACCAAAACTGCCAAACTCGCGCACCAGCGCCAGCCGTGACCACTCACGCAACTCCAGACAGGTTTCGATACCCAGTCGCGTCAGCTTGTCGGCCGTCACCTTGCCCACCCCATGCAACCTGGCCACCGGCAAGGCTGCAACGAACGCCTCCACTTCAGCCGGGGTAATCACGAACAGCCCATTGGGCTTACGCCAGTCACTGGCGATCTTGGCCAGAAACTTGTTCGGCGCCACCCCCGCCGACACGGTGATATGCAGGGTGCGGGCAACACGCCGGCGAATATCCTCGGCGATGCGCGTGGCACTGCCCGAATACCACTGGCTGTCGCTCACATCCAGGTAGGCTTCGTCCAACGACAAAGGCTCGATCAGCTCTGTGTAGTCGCGAAAAATGCTGTGAATTTCCCGCGAGGCCTCACGGTAGGCTTCAAAGCGCGGCTTTACGATCAACAGATCGGGGCACAGCTTCAGCGCATGCCGCGACGACATGGCCGAGCGTACCCCATAGGCACGCGCTTCATAATTGCAGGTGGCAATTACCCCACGATGATCGGGCGAGCCCCCCACCGCCATGGGCCGCCCGGCCAGGCGCGGGTCGTCACGCATTTCGATCGCGGCGTAGAAGCAATCGCAGTCGACGTGGATGATCTTGCGCAAGGACATGGACGACCGTCAGCACTGTAAATTCATACAGATAGTATCGCATGCACCCTGCACTGAAACAGCTCACCCGCATCGCCACACGATAATCGGCCTGAAAGCCCCGCCGCGCCTGTGCCGAATACTGTTCTCAAGCGCTAAGGGTTTGAACAAAAAAGCTTTTTCCAAAACAATTGCTTGACACCAGGAAGTAAATCCGTAGAATTCGATCTCACAGGCGCGGGATGGAGCAGCCTGGTAGCTCGTCGGGCTCATAACCCGAAGGTCGTCGGTTCAAATCCGGCTCCCGCAACCAGATTCGAGAAAAGGCCACTGTTAACGCAGTGGCCTTTTTCTTTGCCCGCTGAAAAGCGTTTTCGAAAAAATCTCGAGAAATCAAAGCTTAGCGCTTGACATACCCCCCACAAGCTGTAGAATCCGCCCCACTGACGCGGGATGGAGCAGCCTGGTAGCTCGTCGGGCTCATAACCCGAAGGTCGTCGGTTCAAATCCGGCTCCCGCAACCAGATTCAAGAAAAGGCCACTGTTTACACAGTGGCCTTTTTCTTTGTCCGCGAAAAAGTGTTTGCGAAAAACTTCGTAAAATCAACGCTTGGCGCTTGACACCCAACCAGCAAGCTGTAGAATGCGCACCTCTGACGCGGGATGGAGCAGCCTGGTAGCTCGTCGGGCTCATAACCCGAAGGTCGTCGGTTCAAATCCGGCTCCCGCAACCATATTCGTCAGAACAAACCCCGCCTGTGTAACAGCAGCGCGGGGTTTGTTGCTTTATGCCTCCCTGTTATTCGTCGCCTCGTTTCCCCCTCCCTTCAAGCCAACCCGCAGGCTTGATGCGTTGTGCCCAGGATGAACTATCTTTAACCCTGCCAGGCCGCTGAAAGCGCATGAGGCCGGAGTAACATTGGATACGTTTTCCTAAGGGACTTCCACTTGGCCGCACCTTTCCTTTACCTCGCGCAACTCGCCCGGGGTTGTTCATGACTTCGCACAATCCCGAACCTCCGGTGCCGCTCGCCTCGGCGCTGCCCGGTGCCGTGCAGCGTCTGCCTTTGCTTGAGCGCCTGAGTCGCTACCGCCAGCCCATTGGCCTGGTCGTGACCCTGTTGCTGTTCACCATGGCCTTGATCGCCTGCCGCCACTTGCTCAGCGAGCTGGACATCTATGCCTTGCACGATGCCATGCTCAGCGTGCCAACCCAGTCTTTGCTGGGTGCCTTGCTGGCAACGGTTGTCGGCTTCGTGATTCTGCTGGGCTACGAGTGGTCGGCCAGCCGCTATGCCGGCGTGAAGCTGCCAGCACGCAGCCTGGTACTGGGCGGTTTCAGCGCCTTTGCCATCGGTAACGCCATCGGCCTGTCGATGTTATCCGGCGGCTCGGTTCGCTACCGCCTGTATGCACGCCAGGGGCTTGGTGCTGGCGAAGTCGCCCGCATGACCGTGTTTGCCAGCCTGTCACTGGGCTGCGCGCTGCCGCCCTTGGCCGCTTTGGCGACCTTGAGCAACCTGCCGGCGGCTTCGACTGCACTGGGGTTGGCGCCCGGGCTGCTGGCAGGTATCGCCAGCGCGGTGCTGATAGCGTCCGTCTTGCTGGTCATTGGCTTATACCGTCGACGGCTGGCCGAGCAACCGCTGGCCAACAACCTGCTCGTTCAACTGGGCCGGCGTACACTTCGCCTGCCTGATGCTCGCCTGGCCGCCCTGCAACTGCTGATCACCGCGCTGGATGTGGCGGCGGCCGCCACCGTGCTGTACCTGCTGCTGCCCGAAGCGCCCCCTTTCGGCGCATTCGTGCTGGTGTACCTGCTGGCCCTGGCTGCGGGTGTGCTCAGCCACGTACCGGGCGGCGTCGGGGTGTTCGAAGCGATTTTGTTGGCGGCCTTTGCCGACCAGCTCGGTGCCGCACCGCTGGCGGCTGCCCTGCTGCTGTACCGGCTGATCTATGTGGTCCTGCCACTGCTGCTGGCCTGTGTGCTGCTGTTGGCCAATGAAGCCCGACGCCTGCTGTTCGCGCAACAGGCCATCAAGGCCGCCTCGGGGCTGGCCGCACCGATCCTGTCGATCCTGGTGTTCCTGTCTGGCGTGGTGCTGCTGTTTTCGGGTGCCACACCCGAGATCGACACGCGCCTGGAGCACATGGGCTTTTTGGTCCCGCACCGGCTGATCGATGCCTCGCATTTCGGCGCCAGCCTGATCGGCGTGCTGTGCCTGCTGCTGGCACAGGGCTTGCGCAGGCGCCTGTCCGCCGCCTGGCTGCTGACCACCGTGCTGTTGCTGGTCGGCGCCCTGCTGTCACTGCTGAAGGGCTTTGATTGGGAAGAGGCCAGCCTGCTGACCTTCACCGCCACCCTGCTCGCCCTGTTCCGTCGCTCGTTCTACCGCCCCAGCCGTCTGCTGGAACTCCCCTTCTCGCCGGTGTTCCTGGTGGCCAGCGCCTGTGCGGTAGGTGCATCGGTGTGGCTGCTGCTGTTCGCCTACCAGGATGTGCCCTACAGCCATCAGCTGTGGTGGCAGTTCACCCTCGATGCCGACGCCCCGCGGGGCCTGCGCGCCGCCATGGGCAGTGCATTGCTGCTGGCTGCCGTGGCGCTGACTTGGCTGCTGCGCACCGCGCCGCCAGTGATCCACCTGCCCGATGAAGAAGAGCTGCAACGCGCCAACCGTATCCTGCTGGCCTCCGATCAGCCCGACGGCGGCCTGGCACTGACCGGCGACAAGGCATTGCTGTTCCACCCGCGTGACAATGCATTCCTCATGTACGCCCGGCGCGGCCGCAGCCTGGTGGCGCTGTACGACCCGATCGGCCCGGCTCAGGAACGCGCCGAGATGATCTGGCAGTTCCGCGACCTGTGCGACCTGCACCACGCCCGGCCGGTGTTCTACCAGGTACGTGCGGAAAACCTGCCGTTCTACATGGACATCGGCCTGACCGCCCTGAAGTTGGGCGAGGAAGCCCGGGTCGACTTGCGCCGCTTCGACCTTGAAGCCAAGGGCAAGGAGATGAAAGACCTGCGCTACACCTGGAACCGCGGCGGGCGCGATGGCTTGACCCTGGAAATCCATGAACCCGGCCACGCCCCGCTGGCTGAGTTGAAGGAAATTTCCGATGCCTGGCTCGGCGGCAAGAACGTGCGCGAGAAAGGCTTCTCGCTGGGGCGCTTCAGCCCGGACTACCTGCAGCATTTCCGCATAGCACTGATCCGCTTCCAGGGGCGCCCGGTGGCTTTCGCCAACCTGCTGGAAACCCATGGCAACGAACTGGCCAGCCTCGACCTGATGCGTGCGCACCCCGAGGCGCCAAAGCTGACCATGGAATTCATGATGATTGGCTTGATCCTGCATTACAAAAGCCATGACTACGGGCGTTTCAGCCTGGGCATGGTACCGCTGTCCGGCCTGCAACCACGGCGTGGCGCGCCTTTGACCCAGCGTTTGGGCTCGATGGTGTTCCGCCGTGGCGAGCAGCTTTACAACTTCCAGGGGCTTCGCCGCTTCAAGGACAAATTCCAACCGGATTGGGAACCCCGCTACATGGCCGTGCCGGCCGGGCTCGACCCGCTGGTGGCACTGGCCGACACCGCCGCCCTGATCGCAGGCGGCCTGACTGGATTGGTGAAACGTTGATGACCCGACGCTTTTGGCTGTACCTGCTGGTTCCCTTGCTGCTGGCCGCCCTGGGTGGTGCGCTGGCGTTCTGGCTGTGGACGCGCCCGGCCCCCGAGGCGCGCCTTGAGCAATTGAGCATCAATGACACCAGCATCACCCGGGCTACCCCAGGCGTGCACCCCAAGGCCCGGGTGGCCATCGGCGTGCCACAGGATCAGGCACTGACCGACAAGCAACTGCTGGACCTGAGCCAAGCCGGCGAAGCCCAGCTGGTGCAGGTGATCTTGCCGCCTAACGACTGCAGCAAGCAGCAACAGGTCATGGATCAGGCCCTTGCCGCGCTACCAGAAAAACCGACGCTGGTAGCCGGTATCGGCCCTGGCGCCGCCCAGGCCTGGCGCTGGCTGGCCAGCCAGAACGATGACAAGGCCCGGGCAATTTCCGTGGACTTCACCGTCGAACAACCCGGCTGCCAGGCACCGCTGCCTAAATCGGCTGCCCATGGCCACTGGAGTGTCGCCTGGAACGACAACCCGGATGACGCCAGCGCCGCCTTCGTGCGCGACCAGGCCAATGCCGAAACCAGCATCAGCGACTACGACATCCACCTGCCACAAGTGCTCAAGGCGCAACTGACCCAAGCCCTGGTCGGCCACGACGGCAATGCCCTGGCCATCCCGGTGGTCGAGGTACCGGCTGGGCAGACCACCGACACGGTCACCCTGTTCCTCTCCGGTGATGGTGGCTGGCGCGACCTCGACCGCGACGTGGCCGGGGAAATGGCCAAGCTGGGCTACCCGGTGGTGGGCATCGACACGCTGCGCTACTACTGGCAGCACAAGACTCCGGAGCAAAGCGCCGCCGACCTGTCCGAACTGATGCAGCACTACCGGCAGAAATGGGGTACCAAGCGCTTCGTGCTGACGGGTTATTCATTCGGTGCTGACGTGTTGCCAGCCATCTACAACCGCCTGCCACCAGAAGACCAACAGCGCATCGATGCCGTGATGTTGCTGGCGTTTGCCCGCAGTGGCAGCTTCGAGATCGAGGTCGAGGGCTGGCTGGGCAAGGAAGGCCAGGAAGCGCCAACCGGGCCGGAAATGGCCAAGTTGCCAGCATCCAAGGTGGTGTGTGTGTATGGCGTCGAGGAAACCGACGAGAGTGGCTGCACGGAGAAGACCGCAGTAGGTGAACGCCTGAAACTGCCAGGGGGGCACCACTTCGACGAAAATTACCCGGCGCTGGCCAAACGCCTGATTGGCGAGATCGAGACCCGCCAGGGCAAATCGAGCGTGGCTGAGCAGAACTGACAATGATTGGGGCCGCTTTGCGGCCCCTTGGCATTCAGATCTCGACCTGAGTTCCCAGCTCGATCACTCGGTTGAGTGGCAGGTTGAAGAAGCGCAGGTTGCCGTTGGCATTCTTCAACAGGAACGCAAACAGGTTGCCTCGCCAGCGCGACATCCCTTCCAGCCGCGACGCGATCACCGTCTCGCGGCTGAGGAAGTAGGTGGTGCGCATCGGCGTGAAGTCCAGGTCATCCAGATGACACAGCTTCAACGCCGCCGGCACGTCCGGCTCATCCATGAAACCGAAGTGCAGCAACACGCGGAAGAATCCGTCGCCGTAGGCCTCTACCTCGAAACGCTCATGCTCTGGCACCCGTGGCTGGTCTTCGCTGACCACGGTCAGCAGCACAACCTGGCTGTGCAGCACCTGGTTGTGCAGCATGTTGTGCAACAGTGCATGCGGCACGGCATCGGAACGTGCGGTCAGGAATACCGCCGTACCTTCAACCCGGTGCGGCGGCTGAATGCGGATACTGCTGATGAACAGCGGTAACGGCAGTGCGCCTTCGTCGATGCGCTCCACCAGAATCTGCTTGCCGCGCTTCCAGGTGCTCATCAGCAGGAACAGTACACCGCCAGCCAACACCGGGAAGGCACCGCCCTGGACGATTTTCGGCACGTTGGCGGCGAAGAACAGCCCGTCGACGAACAGGAAGCCCATCAGAAGCGGCACGGCGAGCACCGGCGGCCACTTCCACAGCAGCAGCATCACCGCCGACACCAGGATGGTGGTCATCAGCATGGTACCGGTCACCGCCACCCCGTAGGCCGCAGCCAGAGCGCCTGACGACTCGAAGCCGATCACCAGCAACACAACACCCACCATCAGCGTCCAGTTCACCGCGCCAATGTAGATCTGCCCCTGTTCGTCGCTGGAGGTGTGCTGGATCTGCATGCGCGGGATGTAACCCAGCTGAATGGCCTGGCGAGTCAGGGAAAACGCCCCGGAAATGACCGCCTGCGAGGCAATCACCGTGGCCATCGTGGCCAACCCGACCAACGGCAACAGCGCCCAGCTCGGTGCCAGCAGGTAGAAGGGGTTACGTGCTGCCTCCGGGTTTTGCAGCAGCAGTGCACCCTGGCCGAAATAGTTGAGCACCAGCGCGGGTAGCACCAGGATGAACCAGGCCCGGGCGATCGGCTTGCGGCCAAAATGCCCCATGTCGGCGTACAGCGCCTCGGCACCGGTCAGCGCCAGCACCACCGCGCCGAGAATGGCCACGCCCATGCCGGGGTGCACCACGAAGAAGTTCACCGCCCAGCCTGGGTTGAAGGCCTTGAGCACTTCCGGGCTCTGCGAGATGCCATGCACACCGAGCGCGCCCAGCACCACGAACCAGGTGACCATGATCGGGCCGAACAGTTTGCCGATCGTCTCGGTACCGTGCTTCTGCACCAGGAACAGTGCCACCAGTACCACCAGCGAAATCGGCACTACCCAATGGTCGATACCGTCAAACGCCAGGCCCATGCCCTCCACTGCCGACAGCACCGATACTGCCGGGGTGATCATGCTGTCGCCATAAAACAACGAAGCGCCGATCAACCCGCAAATCACCATCAGCGTGCGCAGCCGCGGATAGGCCGCCGTGGCCCGTCGCGCCAGCGCGGTCAGGGCCATGGTGCCGCCCTCGCCCTGGTTGTCGGCGCGCAGGATGAACATCACGTACTTGAACGAAACCACCCACAGCAGCGACCACAGGATCAGCGACAGGATCCCCAGCACACCATCATGGTTGACCGGCACCCCATAACCGCCGGTAAAAACTTCCTTGAGGGTATACAACGGGCTGGTGCCGATATCGCCATAAACCACCCCGACCGCCGCCACGAGCAGGCCCAGCGACCGGGCTGCCCCCTGCTTGCCCTCGTGCCCGCCCTCAGCGTGACTGCTTGCCTGAACCATCGACCACTCCCGCACACGGCCATCACGGCCCTTGGTAATCACTCTGCTACCAGGCCCATGAAGGTACGCTGGCGCAACGGCGCGAAGCATAGCGCAGCGTTCGTCGTATTTCTGCTGGTCAAGCGCTCTTGCGCTCGCTAGAATTGCGCACTTTTTGATCAGAGGCGCCCAAAGCGCCCGTCAAGATCGCCCGCGATTCCGGCCGGGCGACCTGCATTCAATACCGAGGTTAGTCATGTCCACCACGCCCGCCACCCCCAAGGTAGGTTTCGTAAGCCTGGGTTGCCCAAAAGCCCTGGTCGATTCCGAGCGCATCCTGACCCAGCTGCGCATGGAAGGCTATGAAGTCGTGCCCACCTACGAGGACGCCGACGTTGTGGTGGTC
Source organism: Pseudomonas sp. NBRC 111132 (assembly GCF_001320565.1). Taxonomy (NCBI): domain Bacteria; kingdom Pseudomonadati; phylum Pseudomonadota; class Gammaproteobacteria; order Pseudomonadales; family Pseudomonadaceae; genus Pseudomonas; species Pseudomonas sp. NBRC 111132. Next base: position 41,171 of record NZ_BCBI01000022.1, on the reverse strand, counting down.
AACACCTGCGGCTTCATCGACAGCGCCAAGGCCGAGTCGCTGGAAGTGATCGGCGAAGCGATCAAGGAAAACGGCAAGGTCATCGTTACCGGCTGCATGGGCGTAGAAGAAGGCAGCATCCGCGACGTGCACCCGAGCGTGCTGTCGGTCACCGGCCCGCAGCAGTACGAGCAGGTAGTCAACGCCGTGCACGAAGTGGTGCCGCCGCGTCAGGACCACAACCCACTGATCGACCTGGTGCCGCCACAGGGTGTCAAGCTGACCCCGCGCCACTATGCGTACCTGAAAATTTCCGAAGGCTGCAACCACAGCTGCAGTTTCTGCATCATCCCGTCGATGCGCGGCAAGCTGGTCAGCCGCCCGGTGGGCGAAGTGCTGAGCGAGGCCGAGCGCCTGGTGAAGGCTGGCGTGAAGGAGATCCTGGTGATTTCCCAGGACACCAGCGCCTACGGCGTCGACGTCAAGTACAAGACCGACTTCTGGAATGGCCGCCCGGTCAAGACCCGCATGCTTGAGCTGTGCGAAGCGCTGAGCAGCCTGGGCGCCTGGGTCCGTCTGCACTACGTGTACCCATACCCGAACGTGGACGACGTGATCCCGCTGATGGCCGCCGGCAAGATCCTGCCGTATCTGGACATCCCGTTCCAGCACGCCAGCCCGAAAGTGCTCAAGTCGATGAAGCGCCCGGCCTTCGAAGACCGCACCCTGGCGCGCATCAAGAACTGGCGCGAGCAGTGCCCTGAGCTGGTGATCCGCTCTACCTTCATCGTCGGCTTCCCGGGCGAGACCGAGGAAGACTTCCAGTACCTGCTGGACTGGCTGACCGAGGCCCAGCTCGACCGCGTTGGCTGCTTCCAGTACTCACCGGTGGAAGGCGCCCCGGCCAACGACCTGGGCCTGGAAGAAGTGCCGGACGACATCAAGCAAGAGCGCTGGGACCGCTTCATGGCCCACCAACAAGCCATCAGCACCGCCCGCCTGCAACTGCGCATCGGTAAGGAAATCGAGGTGCTGATCGACGAAGTCGAGGAGCAGGGTTCGGTTGGCCGCAGCTTCTTCGATGCCCCGGAAATCGACGGCAGCGTGTTCATCGACGGTGACCATGGTTTCAAGCCAGGCGACAAAGTGCGTTGCCGTGTCGTGGATGCCGACGAATACGACATGTGGGCAGAGCCCATCTAAAACGCCTGAAACATGAAAAGCCCCTGCCCCGGCATTCCCCACCAGGAACTACCGGCGCAGGGGCTTTTTTGTCAGAACGAGTGAAAAAGCATCAGGCCGCCCTCGGCATCCGGGCTGGCATCCGAGAAGCCTTTGACCGCGTAGAGTTGTACTTTCCACTGCTGGTTGAGCTTGTGGGTGAGGAACAGCGTCAGTTCCTGGATCTGCGATCCGGTCGAGACCACTTTTTGCCGCCAATCATAGGAAGCACCTGCCGAAGTGCCCGCAGCCACGGGTAGCGCAAAGCCAAGGCTGGCAAATACCGGGTCGTCGAAGTTGCTGTCGGGTGGGTCACCGAACTTCTTCCAGCCCAGCGTGGCGAACCCGGTGACCAGGCCAAAGCCCTTGGTGATGTCGACCTGGGCGGTGTAGTCGTACTCACCGGTGCCCAGGCACTGGTCTTCATCGGCGGTGGGGAATTTGACCTTGCCGATCAGGTCCAGCATCAGGCCACCGTCACTGCCATCGAGCAGCGCATAGCCGGCGCTGGCAACCGTGTCGCCTAGCCCGCTTTCCACGTCCCGGCAACCGCCAGGCAAGGGGTCACCACTGGGGCCGACTTCGGGGTTGGTGATGCGCAACCAGGGCACAGTTACCTTGTAGGTCATAGGGCCGGTCTCGTACTTGCCGACCACCGGCATGTACCAGATTTCCGACGTGGTGCCGGTGCCATAGTCGCCACTTGAATAGTCCATGCCGATGGCGGCACTGAAGGTATCGGCCAAGGCCGAGGCACTGGTGCATGACAGCAAGCAAGCGAAAAGAGGGAGCGCTGGTCTCATCTGCACCTCAGTACCCTTTTGGGAAGTGTGGTCGGACTTACCCAGCCTAGTTGGCTAACGCCCGGATCGCTCTGGATGCTCGACTTTTTCGGCAGTCTCGACCTTTTCCGGCTTTTCGACTTTCTCGATTTTTTCTACTTTCTCCGGCAGCTCAACTTTCTCTACCTTTTCGACTCTTTCTACTTTCTCAACCTTCTCAACTTTTTCAGGCTTTTCGACTTTCTCTACCTTTTCTACTTTCTCTACTTTCTCTACTTTCTCTACTTTCTCTACTTTCTCTACTTTCTCTACCTTCTCTACCTTCTCTACCTTCTCTACCTTCTCTACCTTCTCTACCTTCTCTACCTTCTCTACCTTCTCTACCTTCTCTACCTTCTCTACCTTCTCAGGCTTTTCGACCTTTTCGCCCTTATCGACCTTCTCGACCTTTTCGACTTCGACCTTTTCCACCCGATCAGAACTTCCGCTGTTACTCCGCTCGGCCTGCTCCACAGCGTCGAGGTGTTCCGACTTTCCAGATTTTTCCACGCCACCCCCGCTGCCATGGCCACTGGAGTCGTCAACGGCACTGCGCCCACGGTGATCATCACTGGCTTCATTGCGCACGCTGGTCGCATCGCTTGCGCCATGATCACTGTTGCTGGAGCCGCCGGAGCTGCTCCTTTCCTGCTCGCCATCGTGCCCCGAATGGCTTCTGTCCGGATTGTCGATACGGTCTCCCTGGAACTCCACACGGGTTGCCCGCAACTCGTGAGTACCACTGAGTACCCCGCTTACCCGCACACGTTGATCAAGCGCCAACGTCGCAGGCTGCCTGCCAACAATTACAGTGCCTTGCCCCAACGTCACATTGATGCCTGCAACCACCAGTTGCCGTGCCTGAGTGCGCTGCACCAAACCTTCGACCACTGCCTGCTGGACTCGGCCAGCAAAAGGCAGGCTCGGGTCGGGGCGGGTTTGCGCCACTTCCAGCTGGCGCCCGGTCCACTGGCCGCGCACCAGCACTTCCCGTGCAGGTGCCACACGGGTACCCAGCTTCAACCCCTGAAGGTTGCCAGCACGATCTACCGCACCGATGGCGCTGGCCTCCCTCAACCCCGGAGCCCGTTCGATACGGGTCGCCACCACTTCGCCCCGGGCATCGCGCAGGCCGCTGACCCTCACGGGCTCGCCCGGGCGCAACCCTTCAGCCACTCGCGCGCCAGCGGCAAGCCGCACAGGTTGGCCCATGACTCGCAGGGGGGCCGAGGCATTGGGCAGCGCCGTTAGCGGCCCTTCGAAGACGTTGAGGATCGAAATGCGCCCTGCTTGCAGACCACGCTGTGTGGCGAACGCCTCCACCGCCACCACTTGCCCGATCGCCAGGTGACCACTGCTGGCAGGCGCCCCGTTTTCACTCACCGGTACGTCCTTGCCATAGTGCACCTCCATGCCATTGACGCAGATCGAGGCGAACCCGGTGATAGTGCCGACAATACCTGTGCCGCCCGTACCGCCCGGGCGCTGGATCGGCGCACCGGTACCGCCTACCCCACCGTGGCTGTGATCGAAGTAGGTACCATCCACACCTTCCGCCACCGCCCCAGTACCACCCGTGCCACCGGGGCGTTGCTGGAGTGGCGCGCCGGTACCACCGACACCACCCGCCCTGGCCCCGGTACCGCCCACGCCGCCGGGAAACTGCATACCTGCAGCACCGGCCATACCCACCTCGTCCCGGCTGACACACACCGGCGCCGCAACCACCTCGGCAGGCGCTATCAGGTTCAACCCGAAAACCAGGGCGAACGTGACAGCACTGAGGCAGCGCGCAAGAAGAGTCATGGGCCGGGTGTCTTCGACGAATCGGGATCGGTAGCTTCAGTGTAGAAATAAAGCCCGACAGTGATGCGCTGGCGTTGCTCGGCACTGGGCTCATCGACGCTTTCCAGCTCGGCTGCAAGGTGGCTGAAGGCAAGCAGCGTCTGCATGCCATCCTTGGCGACCACCTCACGCACATGCTCGACACTTGCCAGGCTCAGGGCGTCGTAGTGCACGCTACGTTCAAAAAATGGTTGGCCGTCGTCACTGAGGTTGTGCACTGCTGCGCAGGCATGGTCATGCAGGTTGTGGCCGAAGTAGGCGGCTTTTTCATCAAAGCCCTTTTGCGGCACGAATGCCTGAGCTTGCAGGTGAACGCAATCCTGCTCGTCGAGCCGCACCACACCCAGGCGCAACCATTCATCCAGCACCACCCGGCCGCGGATATCGGTGCTGACCTTGGCCACCAGGGCATCAAATGAGCAATCCCCCCCCACGCTGGCCAGCCTCGGCAGCGCCAGTGCCTGACCAGGTACGGAACAGAATGGCGCAGTGGTAGTCCAGACGCTGACCAGCTGTGCGCCTAGCGTGATATTCGCGGGCAGGGCCGCAAGCACCGTATCGCCCTCGCTGCGCAGCCGTCGAACATCTTTACGATGTACGCCTGTAAGCAGGCTGATGCGGCTGTCACTTGGTGCGGTGTCGTTCAGACGAAACTCGCGATGCGCAACCTCGACGAACACTTCCTTGAGCAGGTCGGCGAACATCGTGTAGGTCACCCCCTTGCGTAGCATCAAACGCACCAAAGGGCGCATGACACGCCGCAGCGCGCTTAACATCGAGGGGGGTAAGGCGGGCGATTGCATTGAGCGCATTCCTTGACATATGAATCCTGCTCATACAAAACCCGTCCGCTGGGTTTTGTACGGGCCGCTTCGAATCAGCGCCAATCAGCTTCTGCTGTTGTCATCACCCGGTTCGCCACCCACATGGTTGCCGTGATCATCGCCAGGTTCACCACCAACATGATTGCCGTGATCATCGCCAGGCTCGCCGCCGACATGATTGCCATGATCATCCCCGGGCTCACCGCCAACATGGTTGCCATGATCGTCACCGGGCTCACCGCCAACGTGGTTGCCGTGATCATCACCGGGCTCACCACCCACGTGATTGCCATGATCGTCACCTGCTTCAGCATGACTGCTGCTGCGCCCAGAGTTCGAGTTGCCGTCGTGGCCCTGGCCATCATGGCCGCTGCCACTGTTGCCGTTGCCGGCATGGCCGCCGCCGTCGCCTCCACTGCCGTGGCCGCCGCCACTGCCACTTCCACCGCCACCACCGTGGCCACCGCCGCCGCTTCCGCCGCCACCACCGTGGCCACCGCCGCCGCTTCCGCCGCCACCACCGTGGCCACCGCCGCCGCTTCCGCCGCCACCTCCGTGACCTCCGCCGCCGCCGCTTCCGCCGCCACCTCCGTGACCTCCGCCGCCGCCGCTTCCGCCGCCACCTCCATGGCCACCGCCACCGCCGTGGCCACCACCGCCACCACCGCCGTCTTTGGCGTAGGCACTGGAGCCATGAGTAATCGAATCAGGGATCAAGACAATGGATGTCGACAGCACGCCCGCTACGGCAGCCGCGAGTAAAGCCTTCTTGAACAGCAGGTGGATTTGCATAGTCCGTCTCCAGGTCTTCGCCACGAGAACGCCAAATCAGTCAGGAATTCTGCTTTCGGTTTTTTCTTTTCTTTTCTTTGCGTGGGATTTTTTCCCACGTTTAATTAATAGACCTCCATACCCCGAGCTTCAAGCGCTGCGCGAACCAGCCGACCGGTGGTTGGCCTGCTATGTTTTCCCTACCGTCACGGAGGAATACCGGTATGCCTGCGCTACTGACGCTGCAAACCCCGCGCTTGTGCGACTACAGCGAATTGGTACAGGTATGGGAGGATTCGGTACGCGCCACCCACGACTTCCTGCCAGAGAGCTACATCCTGCTGCTGCGCGAACACGTGCTGCGCCGCTACCTCGACGCAGTGATGCTGATTTGCTGCAAGGACCGCCAACGGATCTGCGGTTTCGCCGGGGTCGCCAACGGGCGGGTGGACATGCTGTTCGTCGCACCTACCCACCGTGGCCAGGGTGTTGGCAAGCGCCTGCTGCGCTATGCCATCAACGAACTGAATGCCGAGTGCCTGGACGTCAACGAACAAAACCCGCAAGCGCTGGGCTTCTACCTGCATGAAGGATTTGAAGTCATCGGCCGTTCGCAAACCGATGGCTTGGGCCAGCCCTACCCTCTGCTGCACATGAGGTTGGTGCGAAGCGTACCTTGAGGTGGCGCCTGAATGTGCCGCGCCAAGTGTCCAAAATGGCGCATCTGACACAGATTCCCATCATCAATCGCGCACGGGCAGGTACAATGGAGGTCTTTCCCTGCCTTGCGAATTGCCCCATGTCCGAACCCGTCCGCCTGTCCAAACGCCTCATCGAGCAGCTCGGCTGCTCCCGCCGCGAGGCCGAGCAGTACATTGAAGGAGGCTGGGTTACTGTCGATGGCGTGGTGGTCGAGCAGCCGCAGTTCAAAGTCGAACAGCAGCGCGTCGAGCTGCTGCCGGGCGCCCGTGCCGAAACCCTGGAGCCAGTGACCCTGCTGCTGAATCAGCCGGCCGGCGTGGACAGCGAAACCGCTCGTGCCAGCATGAACATGGCTAGCCTCAGCGAAGCCCACCGCGAAGGCGTGCGCGCCCTGCACGGGCATTTTGCCCGGCAGGACTGCGTGGCACCGCTGGAGCGTGGGGCCAGCGGCCTGCAGGTGTTCACCCAGGACTGGCGGGTAACCCGCAAAGTCGAGGCGGACCTGCGTCGCCTGGAGCAGGAATTCATCGTTGAAGTGCGCGGCGAGACCACGCCTCAGGCACTGGAGCGCCTGGCGCGCGGGGCCACGCGCAATGACCGCGAGCTGCCCAAGGCCAAGGCCAGTTGGCAGAACGAGACCCACCTGCGCATGGTGTTGAAAAACCCACAACCAGGGCAGATTTCCGAGCTTTGCGCCTACCTGCGCCTGGAGCTCATAAGCATGCGCCGCATTCGCCTGGGTGGCGTGTCCATGGGCAAGCTGCCTTTGGGCCAATGGCGCTACCTGGCCACTACCGAACGTTTCTAAGCAATGCGCCGCGCTGGAACGCGCGGCACCTGAACAGGATTCTGCAGCAATGAACCACAACGACGTCCTGCGCAGCCTGCGCTACATGCTCAAGGTGAACGACGCCAAGATGGCCGAGATCATCGGCCTCTCTGGCCTCGAAGTGAACCCGCTGGTGCTGGCCACCTACCTGAAAAAAGAAGAAGAGGAAGGCTTCGTGCGCTGCCCTGAACGGGTGATGGCGCACTTTCTCGACGGCCTGGTAATACACCGCCGTGGCAAGGACGACAGCCGCCCGCAGCAGCCGGTCGAGCTGCCGGTGACCAATAACCAGATCCTCAAAAAACTGCGGGTGGCCTTCGAGCTCAAGGAAGAGGACCTGCACGCGATCCTCAAGTCGGTCAACTTCCCGGTCAGCAAGCCTGAGCTCAGCGCACTGTTCCGCAAGGCTGGCCACGATAACTACCGCCCTTGCGGCGACCAGTTGCTGCGCAACTTCCTGAAGGGCCTGACCCTGCGCGTGCGCGGCTGAGTGGCCATGCAGCATACGGTTGCCCCGGTCGGCATCGTCCGCTCCTGTTTCAAGGAGAAGTTCGCCATCCCGCGCCAACCCCAGCTGGCGCCTGCCGCGCGTGGTGTACTCGAACTGCTGCCACCGTTCGACCAGGGTGATGCGGTCGAGGGCCTGGAGCAGGTCAGCCATGTCTGGTTGCTATTTCTGTTCCACCAGGCCCTGGAGGACAAGCCGCGCCTGAAGGTGCGGCCACCGCGCCTGGGCGGCAACAAAAGCATGGGGGTGTTCGCTACCCGCGCCACCCACCGGCCCAATGGTATCGGCCAGTCGGTGGTGCGCCTGGACGGCGTGGAGCCCGGGCGCCTGCTGCTGTCAGGCATCGACTTGCTCGACGGCACGCCGGTGCTGGACATCAAACCCTATGTGCCCTACGCCGACAGCATCGCTGGCGCCAGCAACCAGATGGCCAATGCAGCGCCTGTGGCAATTGCCGTGCAGTGGGCCGACAACGCCCTGCCCCAGGCCCGCGAGCATGCCTTGCGCCTGGGCGAGCCGCTGGTGGAGCTGATCGAGCAATGCCTGGCGCAGGACCCACGGCCGGCTTATCAGGTACCTCCGGCCGAGCGGGTTTACGGGGTGAGGTTCTGGGACGTGCAGGTGAGGTGGCATTACCCGCAGCCGGACTCGATCCGGGTGCTGGAGGTTGTGCTGGCCTGACGCGAAGACCGCGCATGAAAAAGGCGACCCTGGGGTCGCCTTTTTCGTTTTACCGCAGCGCGATCAGCGAGCCGGGCCTTCGGCCACACCCAGGTCGTCGGTCGGACGCGCATCGACCAGCGGCGCACCACCGGAAGCCAGTTCCGAAGCCAGCTTGTCGTTGTCCATTTCCTTGACCCACTTGGCCACTACCACGGTAGCAACGGCGTTGCCCACCAGGTTGGTCAGGGCGCGGGCTTCGGACATGAAGCGGTCAATGCCGAGGATCAGCGCCAGGCCGGCAACCGGCAGGTGGCCAACGGCCGACAGGGTTGCGGCCAGGACGATGAAGCCCGAACCGGTAACGCCGGCAGCACCTTTGGAAGCTACCAACAGCACCAGCAGCAGGGTGATCTGGTGAGTGATGTCCATGGTGGTGTCGGTCGCCTGAGCGATGAACACCGCAGCCATGGTCAGGTAGATCGAGGTACCGTCCAGGTTGAACGAGTAACCGGTCGGGATGACCAGGCCCACCACCGACTTCTTCGCGCCCAGGCGCTCCATCTTGGCCAGCATGCGTGGCAGGGCCGACTCCGAGGACGAAGTACCCAGTACGATCAGCAGTTCTTCACGGATGTAGCGGATCAGCTTGAGTACGCTGAAACCGTGGGCACGGCAGATACCGCCCAGCACCACCAGCACGAACAGCAGGCAGGTGATGTAGAAGCAGGCCATCAGGTAGCCCAGCTGCACCAGCGAGCCAACGCCGTACTGGCCGATGGTGAAGGCCATGGCACCGAAGGCGCCGATCGGGGCAAGCTTCATGATCATGTTGATGATGTTGAACATGACATGGGCGAAGCGGTCGATCATGTCCAGCAACGGCTTGCCGTAGCTGCCCAGGCGGTGCAGGGCGAAGCCGAACAGCACCGAGAACATCAGCACTTGCAGGATGTCGCCGTTGGCGAAGGCGCCGACCACGGTGTTGGGGATGACGTTGAGCAGGAAGCCGACGGTGGTCTGCTGCGCGCCGGCGGCGGCATAGGCAGCCACGCTGCTGGCATTCAGGGTGCTGACGTCGATGTGCATGCCAGCGCCGGGCTTGACCACGTTGACGACGACGAGGCCGATGATCAGGGCGATGGTGGAGACGATTTCGAAATACAGCAGCGCGTAGCCGCCAGTCTTGCCGACCGACTTCATACTCTGCATGCCGGCGATGCCGCTGACCACGGTACAGAAGATGATCGGGGCGATGACCATCTTGATCAACTTGACGAAGCCGTCACCCAGGGGTTTGAGGGCGACGCCCGTTTCCGGGTAGTAGTGGCCGAGCAGGATGCCGATGGTGATGGCAATGATCACCTGGACATACAGGGATTTGTACAGCGGCTGACGTGTCGTCATGGCTCATTTTCCTCAAGTGTGCCGGTTCACCCTTCCCAGGGTGGTGGGGCACCTGAATCGCTAACCCTCCTGCACTTGGAGGGATTTGTCGTTGTGTTCGAGCTGCCTGGGCAGGCCTCTGCGAAGTTCAATAGCAAGGGTGGTGCCAAAATGCCCACGAAGGGTGCAAGGGCCGTATTTGCTAGGGATAAATGCCCAACGACAGGGCGATTTGGCGGAGGAAGGCTGGCGGATTTCCGCCCGATGGCGGGATTTGTACAGGGGGGCTGGCGGAAATCCGCCCTTGCTGGGCCGCCCTTGGTGGGAGGCCAGCGAAATCAATCGAGATTGAAGGTGATCCTGAACGCCGCGCCGCCCAAAGGCGAATCCCCCAGGCTCAGCTCGGCGTCATAGCTGTCGACGATATCCTTGACCACCGCCAACCCGATGCCCTGCCCCGGGTGCTGGCTGTCCAGCCGCTCCCCGCGCTCGAGAATACGCTCACGCTGGTCGGCGGGCACCCCCGGCCCATCGTCCTCGATGCACAAGGTCAACTGCCCTGGCGTCTGCTCCAGGCTCACCCGCACCTGGCCCAGACTCAGCCGGTAGGCGTTTTCCAGCAGGTTGCCGAGCATTTCCAGCAACGCACCCTGCTCCATCGGCACCTGCGCCGCATCGGGCAACGCCAGCACCACGCTCACCCGTTTATCCCGGTAAACCTTGGCCAAGGTGCTGCACAGGCTGTCGAGCAGCGGCCGCAACCTCACGCTGTGGCGTACCAGGCCACTCTTACGCAGGCTGGCACGTTGCAGTTGGTAGTCGATCTGCTGGCTCATGCGCTCGATCTGGCTTTGCAGCACCCGCGCCTGCTCGCGCTCGCCGCTGCGTTGCTGCAGGCTTTCACCCACGCCCTGCAGCACTGCCAGCGGCGTCTTCAGGCTGTGTGCCAGGTCATCCAGCGAGTCACGGTAGCGCGTGCGTTGCTCACGCTCACTGCGCAACAGGCGGTTGAGCGAGCGGGTCAGGCGCAGCAGCTCGCGAGGGTGCTCGCCGCTCAGGCCCTCGCGCACGCCCGATTCCACCTCGTCCAGCTCATGGCTTAGCCGGCGCAACGAGCGCAGGCCCCAGGTCAAGCCAGCCCACAGCAGCACCATGAGCGCCAGCAATGCAGCGCCGAACCCCAGGTAGAGCTTTTCGCGCAGGCCATTGAGGGTAGCCTTGTACTCACTAAGCGGTTGCAGGGCGACAATGCTGTAAGCGGCGCTCTGACCACCCAGCAGCTTGATCTCGACGTCGTACACGAAGAACTCTTCGCCGTCGGACTGGTGAATGCGGGCGAACTCGTTGCCGCGCCCGTCATAGCGCGGGCGGTAGTTGATGTGCCGGTCAGCGGTGGCACGCGACTGCCAGACCAGGTTGCCATCACGGTCGAAAATATAGCCAAGCAGCCCGGTGTACGGCAGGTTATAGCGCTCGTCCGGGAGCAACGCAGGCATCTGCAACTGCCCATGTTCGATACGCGCAGCGGAAATCAACGTGGTCACATCCGAAGCCAGGCGCTGCTCGATCGATTCCTGCAGGGCCAGGCTGAAGGCCTTTTGCAAGGCCGGCAGCAGTGCCAGCATGAACAGCAGTGCCAACACTGCGGCAGCCAGCATCAGGCGCACCCGCAGCGAGCGGATCATCGGCAGCGCTCGGTGAACAGATAGCCCAGGCCACGCACCGTGTCGATGGGTTTGAAGCCGTGCGCGCCTTCAAGCTTGCGGCGCAGGCGGCCAACCAGCACTTCTATGACATTGGGGTCGCGCTCCTCATCCCCAGGGTACAGCTGCTCCATCAGTCGGTCCTTGGCCACTACCTGCTGATGATGGCGCATGAGGTATTCGAGAATGCGGTATTCGTAGGCGGTCAGTGCCAAAGGCTGTTCGTCGAGGGTGGCCTGCTTGCGGTTGAGGTCGAGCACCAAGGGGCCTGCGGCAATGGTTGACTGGGTAAAGCCACTGGAGCGGCGCAACAGGGCATTGAGCCGCGCTTCGAGCTCTTCGAACTGAAACGGCTTGACCAGGTAGTCGTCGGCACCGGCGGCCAGGCCTTCGACCTTATCCTGCCAGTTGCCTCGAGCGGTAAGGATAAGAATGGGGAAGGTCTTGTCCTGGCTGCGCAGGCGCGTGATCAGCTCCAGTCCACTGATACCAGGCAGGCCCAGGTCGACGATGGCCAGGTCGAAGTGGTATTGCCCAGCCTGGTACAGCGCCTCCTCGGCGTCGGCAACGGCTTCGACCACATGGCCACTTTCGCCCAGGCGGGTGTAGAGGTGATGGCGAAGCAGGGCTTCGTCCTCGACCACCAGCAGTTTCATGTGCAGCTCCTTGTGTGTATTGCCTATACCGGCCTCTTCGCAGCACAAGGCTGCTCCTGCAGAAACATCACCCCTGCAGGAGCAGCCTTGTGCTGCGAACGGGCCGGTACAGGATAACGCGGCTCGCCGATCAGAACTTGTAGCTTGCTGCCAGATAGGTCTGCGCGCTGCTGGTCAGGCGCAGAGTGCCGTCCTTCGGCCCGCCATGCGCACCCACTTCGGTTGCAGCATTGGTGCGCAGGTAACGGTAGCCCAGTTCGACCGAGGCCTTGTCGGTGATGTCCTGAATCACGCCGGCCTGCAGGCCGTAGGCATAACCGTAGTCGGTATCGCGGCTGGCGCCTGGCGACTCCTGGCTGAGCTTGGTCATGCCCAGGCTGCCACCGCCGAACAGTTTGGTGGTATCGCCCACCGGCAGGAACAGGTCATAGCTGCCCAGCAGGTTTTCCTGGCGCAATTTCAGGCCGCTGTGGTCGCCCGAGACATTGTCATAGGTCATGTAGTAGCGGCCTTGGTCGTTGATCTTGCCCACACGCACACCCCAGGTGTTGTCCTTGCCAATGATACCGTCGGCGTTGAGGTGGTCGGTGTTGCGCTGCAGCAGGCCGGATTTGCGAACTTTGTCGCTGGTCTGGCCGTAGGTCAGGCTGGCGAAGTTATCGTCTGCGGCCTGGGCGGAGGTGATGCCAGCGGCGCAGACGGCCATGGCGGCAAGCAGGGTATTGAAGGTTTTCATGGCTGGATACTCCAGTTGGGTGCGCTGTTTCGGTCTGGAAGCTAGAGTAAGCAGGGCACCCTGAACCGCGACTGAACCCTGGCTGAACCCCGGCTGAACGAACCGATTGCAGAACAAGGAGTAGTGACCCATGCGTGCCCTGCTGGCCTTGACCCTGATGTGCAGCGCCGTCCTCGCCCAAGCGGCGGTACAAACCCGCGAAATCCCCTACCAGGATGCCGACGGCAACCGCCTGGTCGGCTATTACGCCTACGATGATGCCGTCGAGGGCAAGCGCCCCGGCATCGTCGTGGTGCATGAATGGTGGGGGCTGAACGACTACGCCAAGCGCCGTGCCCGCGACCTGGCAGCACTGGGCTACAACGCGCTGGCCATCGATATGTATGGCGACGGCAAGCACACCGAGCACCCGCAGGACGCCCAGGCGTTCATGGCCGAAGCGATGAAAGACCCGGCAGCGGCAGCCAGGCGCTTCGACGCCGGCCTCGAGCTTTTGAAGCTGCAACCGAACACCAACAAGCATGAGCTGGGTGCTGTCGGCTATTGCTTCGGTGGCAAGGTGGTCCTCGATGCCGCGCGGCGCGGCGAAAAACTGGACGGTGTGGTGAGCTTTCATGGCGCCCTGGCCACCCAGACCCCGGCAAAACCTGGCGTGGTGCGGGCCGATATCCTGGTCGAGCATGGTGCGGCGGACAGCATGGTCACGCCGCAGCAGGTTGAGGCGTTCAAGGCCGAGATGGATGCTGCGAAGGCCAACTACCAGTTCGTCAGCATTGAAGGCGCCAAGCACGGGTTTACCAACCCCGATGCTGACCGGCTGAGCCATGGCGACCATGGTGGGCCCGACATTGGCTATAACAAGGCGGCGGACGAAAGCTCCTGGGCGGATATGCAGGCGTTCTTCAAGAAGGTATTCAAATAAAGATTGTCGCGGGCCGCTTGCGGCCCCAGCAATCCCACCTCCCACACCGCCGCTGCGGCTGGCACAATAGCGCCATGAACACTCTCCCAGCCTGCTGCGCCCCACTCCAGCACCACTGGCCCTTGCCCCGCCCGCTGCCCGGCGCGGTGCTGGTCAGTTGCACGTTCGACCCTACCCGCCTGGCACCCGACGATTTCCAGCGCGCCGGCATCGTGCCAAGTGCCAGCCTGCAACGCTCGGTGGCCAAGCGCCAGGCCGAGTACCTGGCCGGTCGCGTATGTGCCCGCGCCGCGCTGCAGCGCCTGGACGGCCGCGACTACGTACCGGCTACCCATGAGGACCGCTCGCCCATCTGGCCAGCCGGCATTCACGGTTCGATCACCCATGGCCAGGGCTGGGCCGCCGCAGTGGTCGCCGCCGAAGGCAGTTGCCAAGGCCTTGGGCTGGATCAGGAAGCCCTGCTCGATGACGAGCGTGCCGAGCGGCTGATGGGCCAAATTCTCACCGCGGCCGAGCTGGAGCGCCTGGACAGCCACCAGCTCGGCCTGACGGTAACCCTGACCTTCTCGTTGAAGGAAAGCCTGTTCAAGACCCTCTACCCGCTGACCCACCAGCGCTTCTACTTCGAGCACGCCGAAGTACTCGACTGGTCCGCCGAAGGCCTGGCGCGCCTGCGCCTGCTCACCGACCTGTCGCCGCAATGGCGGCACGGCGCTGAGCTTCAGGGCCAGTTCTGCCTGCAGGACGGCCACTTGCTGAGCCTGGTCAGCGTCTGACCTTCACAACGGTGCCTGCTGCCGGGGCCAGTTGAGGCTGAAGCAGGCGCCACCCAACGCGGCACTGCGCCCAACCGAAGCCCTGCCCGCGTGCCAGTAGATGATCCGCCGTACGATCGACAAGCCCAGGCCATGCCCGCCCGAGGCACGGGTACGGCTGTCATCAAGGCGGGTAAATGGCGTGAAGATGCGGTCCCAGACACCCTCGGGGATCCCAGGGCCGTCATCTTCCACGTCGATACGGCAGCGTTGCTGCCCCAACTGGTAGCTCAGACGCACTTCAGACTCGGCATGGCGCATGGCATTGCCGACCAGGTTCTGCAGGGCCCGGTGCAGGTAACGCGGCTCGGCTTCGACCCAGGCGCCCTCGGCATCCGCGCCCTGGCAGTCACCGCGCACCACCCGCACCTCGGCACGCAACGGCGCCAGCTCTCCGATCACCCGATCGAGCAAGGCATCCAGGTCGACCCGCTGGAACTTCAAGGCTGGCGCGCCCTGCTCCAGACGGGCGTAGGTCAGCATCTCGTCCACCAGCTTGTCGAGGTCCTGAATGTCGCCGTCCATGCCGGCCAGGTGTTTGGCCCGGGCCTGCTCAGTCGTGGCGCTTTCGATCATTTCCAGGCCAAAGCGCAGGCGTGCCACTGGCGTGCGCAGCTCATGGGACACCGCCCGTACCAACTCGCGCTGCATGGTCAGCGAGCGCTGCAGGTGTTCGGCCATGCCATTGAAGGCAGCGGCCAGGCGCCCTACCGAGTCGGCATCGCCAGCCGGTACGCGGGTATCCAGGCTGCCTTGGGCAATGCGCGTGGCCGCAATCTCCAGCCCTGACACCCGGCGCTCCAGCTGACGCACCAGCAGGTATACCACCAGGCCGATCAAGCACAGGCCTAGGAAGGCAATCAGGATCAGCAACTGCGGCGGGTACGGGTTGAGCTGATACAACGGGCCGATTTCCAGCACCCAGGGAGAGCCCGTCAGCCCGGCGAATACACGGATCGAGTCGCCATCCTTGCCCAGCGCCATCACCGTGTCGCCCTCCTCGACCCGGCGCCGCTGGTCATCGTCCAGGCTGACCCGCTCGATACGCTGCAGGGCGACACCAAAGCCAAAGCCCTTTTCCAGCTTGATCTGGGCCAGGCGCTGCTGCTGTTCGGTTACCGGGTAGCGCACCAGTTCGTCAGCCAATAGATAGAGTGTGGCGCGCGCCAGCTGCTCGCTGATCTGTTTGATCTGCGCGACCAGCATCAGGTCTTCCTGGCCGACCTTGCGCAGTACTTGCGCCGCATGTGGCCCCGTCTTCTCGACTACCACCAGGCCACGGTACAGGCGCGCCCGCTGGCCACCGTCAAGGCTGCGCGCGGTCATTGGCTGCAACGTCAAAGGCACACCAAGCAGGCGCTCCCAGATCAGCAGCGAGCGCTTGCGTTCGGTTTCATTCTGCGTCGCCAGGTTGTCAGCCATCAGGCTGAAGGTTCCCTGGGCCAAGCCCTCGCGGTGCTGTGCGGCGCGCACTTCATTGACCAGGTGCAGGCTGAGCACGCCAAGCAAGGCCACCAGCACCAACACGGCCAGCATGCCGCCGTAGACGCGCAGGAAGATCGAATTGTTCATGGCGCCTCGCCGACAAACAGATAGCCCTTGCTGCGCAGGGTCTTGATCAACCGTGGCTGCAGTGGGTCATCGCCGATCTTGGGGCGGATTTTAGAAATGCGTATATCGATGGAGCGGTCCTGGCCGTCGTAGCCCACGCCCCGCAGTGCGGTGAAAATCTGCTCGCGCGTCAGCACCCGGCCGGCATTGCTGGCCAGCAGCCAGAGCAGGTCGAACTCGGCGCCGGTCAGCTCGATCAATTGTTCGCCCAGGCGCGCCTCGCGCAAGCGGTTGTCGATGTGCAGCGCACCGAAAGCCAGGTCTTGACGTTTGCTGTCCACGGTCTCGCTACGGCGCAGCAGGGCCTGAATGCGCGCCAGCAGCAGGCGTGGGCGCACCGGTTTGCAGACATAGTCGTCAGCCCCCAGGTCCAGGCCCTGGACCTGGTCCAGTTCGTCGCTGCGGGCGGTGAGCATCAGGATCGGGCCAAGGTACTGGCTACGCACACGGCGGCAGATGCTCAGACCGTCCTCGCCGGGGAGCATGAGGTCGAGAATGACCAGGTCGGGCTGGCTGTCGACGATGCGCCGCGCGGCGCGGGCCCCATCACCCTCGACACTGACCTCGTAGCCGTTGGCCTGCAGGTACTCGGCAGTGAGGTCGGCCAGACGCTGGTCGTCTTCGACAATGAGGATGCGTGGGGTGGGGTGGTCCATGGCCTCTGCCTTTAATTGTTGTTTTTCTGTTGCCAGTGCGGGCCGTTTCGCAGCTAAAGCCGCTCCCACAGGGACCGCGCCGCTTTCGAAACCTGCGCACTGCCCCTTTAACCTAAAAGCAATATCACAGCCGGATACTACGTCCCGCCCCCGGCACTGCCAACCCACCCACAGCCCCTCGACTGAACCGTTTTTTGTGATAGGGTTCGCGCCCGAAAAAAACTGCCCCGGGGCATCAAGGCGCAGAAAAATACTGCAAACCACTTGGCACAAGGCCTACAGCGAATACCCACCATTCACTCACAAAGTACACACACGTTATCCACAGGCGCTCGCCTTGCAAAGCCCCCAATACCGCATTATCTTGTATCCCGATCGCAGCGAACCACTAGATATAGGGGTTCGTGCAAAATCACACACAAAAGTCAACCCGCAAGATCAAGCGATTTTCCGGGTGGAACTTCAGGTGATTTCAGCAGCCGAACCGCTCCTGCGGAGGCGACCGAGGCAAGCCCTTCCAGGGCCTTGTTCGGGTATGGGTGTTGCAGGCCAGGCCTGGCATCCATCAGCAACAGTTTTTGGGCCCTGCCCAGAACCTTTGACTTCGGCCAGGGAGCGGCAAGCCATTGCCCCTTATTCCTGAGTCTGTCCCGAAGTCGGTACGCCCGCGCGGGCGGACGCGCATGCATTGCGCATCCCCGCCAGGCCATCGAGCAAGTGGACGGAACGGTGGGCGCCCAAAAGGCGCCTGAACAATATAGAAACTGTGGAGACACCCACCCATGCAAACCGACACAACTCGCGAGAACCCGCAGGCCAAGGTGCCGCAGGCCGCCGATTCCAACCAGGATCTGGCCGCCACCGCCCCCGGCCAACTGCGCGTGATCAAGCGTAACGGCACTGTCGTCCCTTACACCGACGACAAGATCACCGTGGCCATCACCAAGGCGTTCCTCGCAGTTGAAGGCGGCACCGCCGCCGCTTCGTCGCGCATCCACGACACCGTCGCGCGCCTGACCGAGCAGGTTACCGCCACGTTCAAGCGTCGCATGCCATCGGGTGGCACCATCCACATCGAAGAAATCCAGGACCAGGTCGAACTGGCCCTGATGCGCGCCGGCGAGCAGAAAGTTGCCCGCGACTACGTGATCTACCGCGACCAGCGTGCCAAGGAGCGTGCCACCCGCGCCAACACCGACGCCGTGGTCGAGCCGCACCCAAGCATCCGCATCACCCTGGCCGACGGCAGCCTGGCTCCGCTCGACATGGCCCGCCTGAACACCATCATCAGCGAAGCCTGCGAAGGCCTGGCCGAAGTCGATGGCGACCTGATCCAGCGCGAAACCCTGAAGAACCTGTACGACGGCGTGGCCATCAAGGACGTCAACACCGCCCTGGTGATGACCGCCCGTACCCTGGTAGAGCGCGAGCCCAACTACTCGTTCGTTACCGCACGCCTGCTGATGGACACCCTGCGCGCCGAAGGCCTGGGCTTCCTCAACGTAGCCGACAGCGCTACCCACCACGAAATGGCCGACCTGTACGCCAAGGCCCTGCCAGCCTACGTCGCCAAAGGTATCGAGTTCGAACTGCTGAACCCGGCGCTGGCCGACTTCGACCTGGAAAAACTGGGCAAGGCGATCAACCACGAGCGCGACCAGCAGTTCACCTACCTGGGCCTGCAGACCCTGTACGACCGCTACTTCATCCACAAGGATGGCGTGCGCTTCGAGCTGCCGCAGGTGTTCTTCATGCGTGTGGCCATGGGCCTGGCGCTGGAGGAGAAAGACAAGGAAGCCCGTGCGATCGAGTTCTACAACCTGTTGTCGTCGTTCGACTACATGGCCTCGACCCCGACCCTGTTCAACGCCGGCACCCTGCGCCCGCAGCTGTCCAGCTGCTACCTGACCACCGTGCCGGACGATCTGTCGGGCATCTACCACGCGATTCACGACAACGCCATGCTGTCGAAATTCGCCGGTGGCCTGGGCAACGACTGGACCCCTGTGCGCGCACTGGGCTCCTACATCAAGGGTACCAACGGTAAATCCCAGGGCGTCGTACCGTTCCTGAAAGTGGTCAACGACACCGCCGTTGCCGTCAACCAGGGTGGCAAGCGCAAGGGCGCCGTGTGTGCCTACCTGGAAACCTGGCACCTGGACATCGAAGAGTTCATCGAGCTGCGCAAGAACACCGGTGATGACCGTCGTCGTACCCACGACATGAACACCGCCAACTGGATCCCCGACCTGTTCATGAAGCGTGTCTTCGATGACGGCAAGTGGACCCTGTTCTCGCCTTCGGAAGTGCCAGACCTGCACGACTTGACCGGCAAGGCCTTCGAAGAGCGCTACGAGTACTACGAAGCCCTGACCGAGTACAACAAGATCAAGGTGTTCAAGACCATCCAGGCCAAAGACCTGTGGCGCAAGATGCTGTCGATGCTGTTCGAGACCGGCCACCCATGGCTGACCTTCAAGGACCCGTGCAACCTGCGTTCGCCGCAGCAGCATGTGGGCGTGGTCCACAGCTCCAACCTGTGCACCGAGATCACCTTGAACACCAACAAGGATGAGATCGCGGTCTGCAACCTGGGCTCGATCAACCTGCCGAACCACATCGTCGATGGCAAGCTGGACACCGCCAAGCTGCAACGCACCGTCAACACCGCTGTGCGCATGCTCGACAACGTGATCGACATCAACTACTACTCGGTGCCGCAGGCGCGTAACTCGAACCTCAAGCACCGCCCGGTCGGCCTGGGCATCATGGGCTTCCAGGACGCACTGTACCTGCAGCACATCGCCTACGGCTCCGACGCTGCCGTCGAGTTCGCCGACAAGTCGATGGAAGCGGTCAGCTACTACGCGATCCAGGCGTCCTGCGACCTGGCCGACGAGCGTGGCGCCTACGAGACCTTCCAGGGTTCGCTGTGGTCCAAGGGCATCCTGCCGCTGGATTCGCAACAGATCCTGATCGAAGCCCGTGGCCAGAAGTACATCGACGTCGACCTGAACGAAACCCTGGACTGGGCGCCGGTACGTGCCCGCGTACAGAAAGGTATTCGTAACTCGAACATCATGGCCATCGCGCCAACCGCGACCATCGCCAACATCACCGGCGTGTCGCAGTCGATCGAGCCGACCTACCAGAACCTGTACGTGAAATCGAACCTGTCGGGCGAGTTCACCGTGATCAACCCGTACCTGGTCCGCGACCTGAAGGCCCGCGGCCTGTGGGACTCGGTCATGATCAACGACCTGAAGTACTACGACGGCTCGGTGCAGCAGATCGAACGTATCCCGCAAGAGCTGAAAGACCTGTACGCCACCGCGTTCGAAGTCGAGACCAAGTGGATTGTCGACGCAGCTTCCCGTCGCCAGAAGTGGATCGACCAGGCTCAGTCGCTGAACCTGTACATCGCCGGCGCCTCGGGCAAGAAGCTGGACGTGACCTACCGCATGGCCTGGTACCGTGGTCTGAAAACCACCTACTACCTCCGTGCCCTGGCCGCGACCAGCACCGAGAAGTCGACCATCAACACCGGCAAGCTCAACGCCGTTTCCAGCGGTGGCGACAGCGCCCCGGTTCAGGCAGCCGGCCCTGCGCCAGTGCCAAAGGCCTGCGCGATCGACGAGCCTGACTGCGAAGCCTGCCAGTAAGGCCTGAATGCCGCGCGGGGTGCCTACGGGTGCCCCGCGCGGCATTTTTGTATCCGCGCATCAGAGAAATCTTGCCCTTTGCCCACCGCTCGCGCGGCTCGGTAAAAGAACAAGACCTCTCGAACAGGACATTAGCCCATGGCGCGGAAAAAAAAGACAACTCGCAAGATTGGTCGCAATGCTGAAACCGGGCGTTTCACCACGGTCGCAGAAGCACGCAACAACCCCAGGACACACATTGTCGAAACGCTGCACACCCGTGGCAGCGGCCTCGTGTCGCATGGGGGTGTGAAGCGCCCCCAGGATTGCAGCAGCGCCGCATGATCACCGGGGCCGCTTTGCGGCCCTATCGCGACACAAAGCCGAGCTTACAAAGATCGCGCCAACACCACATAATGTGTGAAAAAAATAAAATGGCACAATATGTAGTGCCATTCGCATTTTGCCGCTACACTCCCTCCCCGTAGCAAACGACACGAACCAGGTGAACGGACGCACGCAATTCCGGTCGAAATAGTTACGCTCGCCCGCAAGAGACGCGCCCCGATCGAAGGCGAAATCCTATATACTTCGCCCCCTCTGAAAAGAGCACCTTTCAATTGTCCTGGCCCCTCCCAGAGGCCTGGCCAGGTACAAGCCAGAACACATTCAGATGTAAACGAGAGTCAGCCTCTCGAGCTGTCCATTCGCCGTTACGGCCTTGCGTCAGGCATCACATTCTTAAAATCCAACCGGTTGCCCCAGGGCGACCCTCAAGCAGGAGCCAAACCATGCTGAGCTGGGACGAATTCGACAAAGAAGACGGCGAAGTAGCCGCCAAAGGCAATACCCCTGCGCAGGCCGCTGCCGCCGCCACTCTCGACAAGCTCGACAGCGCCGGTGGTGCCGCCGCCCTGGAAGCCCGTGCGGCCACCGCTTCTGACTCCGAAGCCGTCAAACGTGCCAAGGCTGCCCTGGATGCCCTCGACGTTGCCGAAGGCCTGGCCGAGCTGGAGGGTTCCTCGGCCCGTGTTGCAGTTGACGAAAAACGCATGATCAACTGCCGCGCCGACCTCAACCAGCTGGTACCGTTCAAGTACGACTGGGCCTGGCAGAAGTACCTGGACGGCTGCGCCAACCACTGGATGCCGCAAGAGGTCAACATGACCGCCGACATCGCCCTGTGGAAGAGCCAGGACGGCCTGACCGAAGACGAGCGCCGCATCGTCATGCGCAACCTGGGCTTCTTCTCCACCGCCGACTCGCTGGTTGCCAACAACCTGGCCCTGGCGGTGTACCGCCTGATCACCAACCCCGAGTGCCGCCAGTACATCCTGCGCCAGGCCTTCGAAGAGGCGATCCACACCCACGCCTACCAGTACTGCATCGAATCGCTGGGCATGGATGAAGGCGAGATCTTCAACATGTACCACGAGATCCCGTCGGTCGCGAAAAAAGCCGCCTGGGGCCTGAAGTACACCCGCGCCATCTCCGACCCGGAATTCAACACCGGCACCGTCGAAACCGACAAAGAGCTGCTGCGCAACCTGATCGCCTACTACTGCGTGCTGGAAGGCATCTTCTTCTACTGCGGCTTCACCCAGATCCTGTCCATGGGCCGCCGCAACAAGATGACCGGCGTGGCCGAGCAGTTCCAGTACATCCTGCGTGACGAGTCGATGCACCTGAACTTCGGTATCGACGTGATCAACCAGATCAAGATCGAAAACCCGCACCTGTGGGACGCGGCGATGAAGGAAGAAGCGACCCAGATGATCCTGCAAGGGACCCAGCTGGAGATCGAATACGCCCGTGACACCATGCCACGCGGCGTGCTGGGCATGAACGCGGCGATGATGGAGGATTACCTCAAGTTCATCGCCAACCGCCGTCTGACTCAGATTGGTCTGAAAGAAGAGTACCCAGGGACTACCAACCCGTTCCCTTGGATGAGCGAAATCATGGACTTGAAGAAGGAGAAGAACTTCTTTGAGACGCGCGTGATCGAGTATCAGACTGGTGGTGCACTGAGCTGGGACTGATCGTCCGGGCTGAGCATCGAGAAGGCTGCCGAATGGCAGCCTTTTTTTTTGCTGGAATGGCTTGGCAATGTGCTCTGTGAGATGACGCTGAGCCCTTCGCAGCAACTGTCCTGCATCATCGCTCAGGCTGCCCCTTCAGGGACTGTGCAAGCCTTGGAGCTTAAGCGAAGTCATCGTATGTCTTTGTAGAAGGCATGATAGAGCCGCTACACCTCATTATTCGAGTGCCGGGCCTATAATCAATAGGCCATTACACGTTGACAGCCTACCTCGGCCTTGCTAATAATCGCCCACAGTTGTACGACAACACATAACAAAAACAACAATCAGTGGACGATCCCATGTCGACACCCATCCCGCTGCATCCACGTCTGTTGCACATCCCTCTACCCCCAACTGGCTGGCGTACGCCCATCAGTACCTAGCGGCCCGTTTCCGCGCTTTCACCCCTGGCCCTGACCGGCCCGTTACCTACCCGCCCCTGCCGCAGGCCGCTCGCGCGTGCCCGGTGGACGGGCTGCCATACCCTTCGGGAGCACAACAATAATGAGAGTCTGCCATACCCTGCCTTTCGCCCTGTTGGGCGCCGGTGTCATCGCTGGCCTGCCGGGCACCAGCCTGGCTGCTGGATTTGTCGAAGACAGCAAGGCTACGCTCGGGCTGCGTAACTTCTACATCAACCGTAACTTCACCAACCCCAGCAACCCGCAAAGCAAGGCCGAGGAATGGACGCAAAGCTTCATCCTCGATGCGCGGTCGGGATTCACCCAAGGGCCGATCGGGTTCGGGGTGGATGTGCTGGGGCTATGGTCGGTAAAGCTCGATGGCGGCGGCGGCACTTATGGTACAGCGTTGCTCCCGCGCCACGACGATGGCAAGCCAGCAGACGACTACGGGCGCCTGGCAGTCGCAGGCAAGGCACGGATCTCCAAGACCGAACTGAAAATCGGCGAGTGGATGCCGGTGCTACCGATTTTGCGTTCGGACGACGGGCGCTCGCTGCCGCAGACGTTCCGTGGCGGGCAAGTCACCTCCAACGAGATCGCCGGGTTGACGTTGTATGGCGGCCAGTTCCGCGGCAACAGCCCGCGTAACGACGCCAGCATGGAAGACATGAGCTACGGCGGCGGGGTGTCAGACCGCTTCAACTTCGTCGGTGGCGAGTATAAATTCAACCAGGACCGCACGCTGGTGGGGTTGTGGAATGCGGTACTGAAGGACGTGTATCAGCAGCAGTATCTGCAAGTGAGCCATAACCAGCCAGTGGGTGACTGGACCCTGGGCGCCAACCTGGGCTACTTCCAGGGCGATGAGGATGGCTCCGAGCGCGCCGGGCAGTTGGACAACAAGACCTACTCGGGGATGTTCTCGGCCAAGTACGGCGGCAGCACGTTCTGGGTGGGGCTGCAGAAAGTTGATGGCGATACCTGGATGCGGGTCAACGGCACCAGCGGCGGGACCCTGGCCAACGACAGTTACAACTCCAGCTTCGACAATGCCAACGAACGCTCGTGGCAGGTGCGCCATGACTTCAACTTCGTGACGGTCGGGGTGCCGGGGTTGACCTTGATGAACCGCTATATCAGCGGGCGCGATGTGCATACCGGGTCGGTCACTGATGGCAAGGAGTGGGTGCGCGAGACGGAGCTTGCGTATGTGATCCAGAGCGGGGCGTTCAAGGACTTGAGTGTGAAGTGGCGCAACTCGTCGATTCGGCGGGATTACAGCAACAACGAGTTTGATGAGAACCGGTTGATCTTCAACTACCCGTTGTCGTTGCTGTAACCCGCTCAACACGGGCCCTTGTAGGAGCGGCCTTGTGTCGCGATCGGGGTGCGAGGCGCCCCCAGGGTCTTGGCCTCACCGCAAAATTGCCGGGGCCGCTTTGCGGCCCTTTCGCGACACAAGGCCGCTCCTACAAGTACCGCACATAACGCTAATCAGTCACTGAGTTGTCATTGACAACAACCGAACCCACCGCCAATAATCAGCTAAGTCATACGACAACCTACAACAATTAACAACAAGAGCCGGCCATGACCCCTACTCCCCTCAATCGCCTGCTGCTCACCGGAGCCGCAGGCGGCCTGGGCAAGGTCCTTCGCGAACGCCTGCAAGGCTACGCCGAGGTCCTGCGCCTTTCCGATATCAGCCCTATGGCACCTGCTGCCGGGCCGCACGAAGAAGTGATCACCTGCGACCTGGCCGACAAGGCTGCGGTCCACGCCCTGGTCGAAGGCGTGGACGCCATCATTCACTTCGGCGGCGTGTCCACCGAGCATTCCTTCGAAGACATCCTCGGCCCCAACATCTGCGGTGTGTTTCATGTCTACGAGGCAGCACGCAAGCATGGGGTGAAGCGCATCATCTTCGCCAGCTCGAACCACACCATCGGCTTCTACCGCCAGGATGAGCGCATCGACGCCCACTCCCCGCGCCGCCCCGACAGCTACTACGGGTTGTCCAAGTGCTACGGCGAGGATGTGGCCAGCTTCTATTTCGACCGCTACGGCATCGAGACCGTCAGCATTCGCATCGGCTCGTCGTTCCCGCAACCTCAGAACCCGCGCATGCTCTGCACCTGGCTGAGCTACGACGACCTGGTGCAACTGATCGAGCGTGGGTTGTTCACGCCCGACGTTGGCCACACCATCGTCTACGGCGCCTCCGACAACCGCACCGTGTGGTGGGACAACCGCCATGCCGAGCACCTTGGCTATGTGCCCAAGGACAGCTCCGAAGCCTTCCGCGCCGCCGTTGAAGCCCAGCCGGCGCCCGCCGCCGATGACCCGAGCATGGTCTACCAGGGCGGCGCCTTCGCCGTGGCCGGCCCATTCAACTGAACCCACACGCGCCAGGAGGCACGGCCATGAATTGCGAACTGATTGTCGACGCCCGCAACGGCACTGGGGAAAGCCCCGTGTGGCACGTCAGCGAACAGGCTCTGTACTGGGTCGACATTCCCGCCCGCCAGCTGCACTGCTGGCAGGCGGCCGATGGCAAGCACCAGGTCTGGCAGGGCGACGAGATGCTGGCCTGCATCGCCCGCAGCGCTCAGGGCTGGGTAGCAGGCATGGAAAGCGGCATCTTCCAGATCCAGGCCAAAGCCGACGGCAGCCTGGACAGCCGTTTGCTCAGCAGCGTCCAGCACGCCCAGGCCGGCATGCGCTTCAACGATGGCCGCTGCGACCGCCAGGGCCGCTTGTGGGCCGGGACCATGCTGCTGGACATGCAGCAAGGCGCCCATGTCGGCGCGCTGTACCGGCATGACAGCGAAGGCCACCTGCACCTGCAGCAAGACGGCATGATCGTGCCCAACGGGCTGGCCTTCAGCCCCGACGGCACGCGCATGTACCTGTCCGACTCGCACCCCAGCGTGCAAAAGGTCTGGGCTTTCGACTATGACATCGACAGCGGCACACCGCACAACAAGCGGCTGTTCGTCGATATGCGCGGCTACCCCGGCCGCCCCGATGGCGCCGCCATCGACCAGGATGGCTGCTACTGGATCTGCGGCAACGATGCCGGGCAGATCCACCGCTTTACCCCCGACGGGCGCCTCGACCGCTCACTCAGCGTGCCGGTGAAAAAGCCGGCGATGTGCGCCTTTGGCGGCGCCAGCCTGGACACCCTGTACGTCACTTCGATCCGCCCTGCGGGCACAGACCTCAGCGACCAGCCCCTGGCCGGCGGGGTATTTGCCCTCAACCCTGGCACCAAGGGCCTGGAAGAACCTGCCTACCGGGGCTGACGCCCCTTGCCGCCCCCACACTTGCACACACGAAACCAGATAATAAAAACCACGGAGTTTCATCATGACGTTCAAACGCAAGCTGCTCCTTGCCGTACTCCCCTTCGCCTTCAGCGTCGCCACACCCGCCTCGGCACTGGACATCAAGTTCGCCGAAATTCACCCGGCCGGCTACCCGACCGTGGTCGCCGAGCAAAACATGGGTAAAAAGCTGGAAGAAGCCAGCAACGGCGACATCACCTTCAAGATGTTCGCCGGCGGCGTGCTGGGCTCGGAGAAGGAAGTGATCGAACAGGCGCAGATCGGCGCCGTGCAGATGACCCGCGTCAGCCTGGGGATCGTCGGCCCGGTGGTGCCGGATGTAAACGTGTTCAACATGCCGTTCGTGTTCCGCGACCATGAGCACATGCGCAAGATCATCGACGGCGAGATCGGCCAGGAGATCCTCGACAAGATCACCAACTCCGATTTCAACCTGGTGGCCCTGGCCTGGATGGATGGCGGCTCGCGCAGCATCTACACGAAAAAACCGGTACGCAGCCTGGAAGACCTCAAGGGCATGAAGATTCGCGTACAGGGCAACCCGCTGTTCATCGACATGATGAACGCCATGGGCGGCAACGGTATCGCCATGGACACCGGGGAAATTTTCAGCGCCCTGCAGACCGGCGTGATCGATGGTGCCGAGAACAACCCGCCCACGCTGCTCGAGCACAACCACTACCAGAGCGCCAAGTACTACACCTTGACCGGGCACCTGATTCTGCCGGAGCCGGTGGTAATGTCCAAAACCACTTGGAACAAACTCAGCCCCGAGCAGCA
The DNA here is from genome assembly GCF_001320565.1 of Pseudomonas sp. NBRC 111132. Lineage (NCBI taxonomy): Bacteria > Pseudomonadati > Pseudomonadota > Gammaproteobacteria > Pseudomonadales > Pseudomonadaceae > Pseudomonas > Pseudomonas sp. NBRC 111132. The sequence continues at coordinate 14,270 of NZ_BCBI01000022.1, read as the reverse complement.
AGCACTGGTGAAGAAGGTCGCGCGTGAAGCGCAGATGGAAGAACGCGCACTGTGGGATGCCAAGTCCGCCGCCAGCGAAGAGAAGCTCAAGGCCGCCGGTGTCGAGTTCATCACCGTGGACAAGAAGCCATTCTACGACGCCACTGCCTCGGTACGCGAAAAATACGGCGCGCAGTACGCCGACCTGATGAAGCGCATCGACGCCGTCCAGTAACAGCGCCCCCTACCCAAACGACCTCGGCAGTGCGGCGCCCGCCGCCCTGCCGCTTTGGTGATGCCCATGAAGAACCTTTTTCTGCGTGCGAACGACACGCTGTACCGCGGCTGCATCTGGATCGCCGGCCTGTCGATCCTGGCCATGTCGCTGATCATCCCTTGGGGCATTTTCGCCCGCTACGTGCTCGGCACTGGCTCAAGCTGGCCGGAGCCAGTGGCCATCTTGCTGATGGTGGTGTTCACCTTCGTCGGCGCCGCAGCCAGCTACCGGGCTGGGGCGCACATGGCGGTGGCGATGATTACAGACCGCCTGCCACCACTGCAGCGCCAGTTGGTTGCGCTGCTGGTGCAAGTGCTGATGATTCTGGTGTGCGTGTTCATGACTTACTACGGCACCAAGCTGTGCATCACTACCTGGAACCAGTCTCTGGCGTCATTGCCTGGGGTGCGGGTTGGCATGACCTATGCGCCGATTCCGCTCGGTGGTGTGCTGACCCTAGTGTTCGTACTGGAAAAACTCCTCTTGGGCGATCAGAGCCACCGCAAGGTGGTGCGCTTCGACCACGTAGAAGAAAGCGAAGGAGCGGCGTAAATGGATGCGTTCATTCTGTTGGGCAGTTTCATCATGCTCATTCTGCTGGGCATGCCGGTGGCCTATGCCCTGGGCCTGTCAGCGCTGATTGGCGCCTGGTGGATCGATATCCCGCTGCAGGCAATGATGATCCAGGTGGCCAGTGGGGTTAACAAGTTCTCGCTGCTGGCGATTCCGTTCTTCGTGCTGGCCGGCGCGATCATGGCCGAAGGCGGTATGTCACGGCGGCTGGTGGCATTTGCCGGAGTGCTGGTGGGCTTCGTGCGCGGCGGGCTGTCGCTGGTCAATATCATGGCCTCGACCTTCTTCGGCGCGATTTCCGGCTCGTCGGTGGCCGACACCGCCTCGGTGGGCTCGGTGCTGATCCCAGAGATGGAGCGCAAGGGTTACCCGCGCGAATTCTCCACTGCCGTGACCGTCAGCGGCTCGGTACAGGCGCTGCTGACCCCGCCCAGCCACAACTCCGTGCTGTATTCGCTGGCGGCGGGCGGCACGGTGTCGATTGCCTCGCTGTTCATGGCGGGAGTCATGCCCGGTTTGCTGCTGAGTGCGGTGATGATGGGCCTGTGCCTGATCTTCGCCAAGAAGCGCAATTACCCCAAGGGCGAAGTGATCCCGATGCGCCAGGCGCTGAAAATCGCCGGTGAAGCGCTGTGGGGCCTGATGGCCATGGTCATTATCCTTGGCGGCATTTTGTCGGGCGTGTTCACCGCTACCGAGTCGGCGGCAGTGGCGGTAGTGTGGTCGTTCTTCGTGACCATGTTCGTCTACCGCGACTACAAGTGGCGCGACCTGCCCAAGCTGATGCATCGCACGGTGCGCACCATCTCGATCGTGATGATTCTGATCGGCTTTGCCGCCAGCTTTGGTTACGTGATGACGCTGATGCAGATCCCGTCGAAAATCACCACGGCGTTTCTGACCCTGTCGGACAACCGCTATGTGATCCTGATGTGCATCAACTTCATGCTGTTGCTGCTGGGCACGGTGATGGACATGGCGCCGCTGATCCTGATCCTTACGCCGATCCTGTTGCCGGTAATCACCGGTATCGGCGTGGACCCGGTGCACTTCGGCATGATCATGCTGGTGAACCTGGGAATCGGGCTGATCACCCCACCGGTGGGCGCCGTGCTGTTCGTCGGTTCGGCCATCGGCAAGGTGAGCATCGAGTCGACGGTGAAGGCGCTGCTGCCGTTCTACCTGGCGCTGTTCTTGGTGCTGATGGCGGTGACCTACATTCCGGCCATTTCGCTGTGGCTGCCTAGCGTGGTGCTGTAAATAGAATCGGGGCCGCGTTGCGGCCCCTTTGGCTCTATCTGCAAACGGATCCTGCACATGGCTGTCCCCTCCTCTGTTTCCCCCTTGTTCCCACGCAAGCTGGCCATTGCCCTGCTGGCTTTGCTGGCCTGCTCATTCGCCGGCAACCACATTGCCGCACGCATCGCCTTCGATGACGGCACCGGCGTGTTGCTGGCGATCCTCTGCCGCTCAGGTATTACCTTGCTGGTGCTGGCCGGCCTGCTGGTGTGGCAACGCCAGGCGCTGGGCCTGCCTGCCGGTACCCGGCACTGGCAACTGCTGCTCGGCCTGTTGATCGCCACCCAGAGCCTGTGCCTGTATTCGGCGGTAGCGCGCATCCCGGTCGCCCTGGCGCTGCTGGTGGGCAACACCTTTCCGATGCTGCTGGCACTGCTCACTTGGGCACTGGGTGGCGCACGCCCCACCGGCCGCACGGTGCTGTTCATGGGCCTGATCCTGTGCGGTCTGGTACTGGCACTGGATGTGCCGGCACGCCTGGCCGACAGTGGCGCGGCCAACCCGCACTGGGCAACGGGCATCAGCCTGGCCTTTGGCGCCGCCTGTGCCTTTGCCTGCGCCTTGTGGATCACCGACCACAAGTTGGCCAGCGTGCGGGGCCCCGTGCGCAGCCTGCTGACCTTGCTGATCGTGTTCTCCAGCATGCTGATTGCAGGCGCAAGCGGGGTGATGCCGTCCGGCCTGTCACTACCAGGCAGCAGCAGCGGCTGGGCGGCCCTGGCCAGCCTGGTGGTGTTATACGGCCTGGCCTTCACCTTGCTGTTCGTTTGTGTACCTCGCCTGAACATGGCGCAGAACGCGCCAGTCATGAACGTTGAACCCATCGCCACCTTGCTGCTGGGCTGGGCCTTGCTCGATCAGCACCTGAGCCCCCTGCAACTGGTCGGGGGCGCCGTGGTGGTGTGCGGCATCGTGCTGCTCACCTACCGTCGGCCCCATTGATCGATCACCCAGAAAGGAGCCTTGCATGGCTGTGACCGAGCTGCACCTGCAGGACCGCCTGACCCGTCTGAGCCTGGCACCGGAGCTGGGCGCCAGCCTGGTGAACTGGGAAGTGAAGGCAACCGGCCAGCCGTTGCTGCGCCATTCCGACACGGCTGCGCTGGCCAGTGGCACCCCGAGGCGGCTGGCCTGTTACCCGCTGGCACCGTGGTCCAACCGCATTGCCGAGGGTGGCTTTGCCCAGCCCGAGGGCTGGCAGGCACTGACACCGAACACCGAGCATGATCCATACCCGATTCATGGAAGTGCCTGGCAGCAGGCCTGGCAGGTAGAGCACCACAGCGAACGACGTGCGCGGCTGAGGCTGGACAGTGCCGTGCCGTTTGCCTACCAAGCCACGCTGGATGTGCACTTGCATGAGGGCTGCCTGAACCTGGACCTGCATGTGGTGCACCTGGAAGCGCTGGCGACCTGGTATGGGCTGGGTTTGCACCCTTACTTTCCGCGCTATCCCGATACCAAGCTGTACGCGGCGGCGCGCAAGGTGTGGCTGGCCGAGGATGGGCGGTTGCCGTCGTATCAGGCCGAAGTGCCTGAACCGTGGCGTTTCAATGCCATGGGGCTTTTGCCTGAGAGCGTCGTCGATCATGCCTTCAGTGGTTGGCCGGGGGAGTGTGTGATTGAACAGCCAAGCGCGGGTCATCGACTGACGTGCAGTGCCAGCGGGGCTGAGCACTTCTTGCTGTTCTGCCCGCAAGGGCAAGGCTTTTTCTGCTTTGAGCCGGTAAGCCACCCGGTCAATGCGCATCACTTGCCAGGGCGGCCGGGGTTGCGGTTGCTGCAGCGTGGGGAAGCGACGAACCTTGGGTTCAGGATGCAGTATCAGGCGCTGTAAGGGAGCTGCCTGGAATTGGGGCTGCAAAGCGGCCCCAAAATCTCAAGCCTTATGCCAGTGCCTCGGTCGAGCCTGCCATCTTCCTGACAGAAGACTCGCCACTCACTTCGCGCGCCACCTTCCACACCAGCACCGCCGCCACGATATCGAACGCTGCCAGCACCACGAACAACGGGCTGTAGCCAATCTGCGTGACCAGCACGCCGAACACCAGGGTGAACACCGCCGCCCCCAGATAGCCGCACATGCCACCCATGCCGGTCGCCGTGGCCACCTGGTCCTTGCTGAACGAATCCGAAGTGATCGAGTACAGCGCCCCCGACAGCGTCTGGTGGGCAAAGCCGCCAATGCACAGCAACAGGATCGCGGTGTACGGGCTTTCCACCAGGCCGATGCAGGCCGGGCCGATCATGCAACTGGCACCGAACACCAGCACCATCTTGCGCGAGGTGAACAGCGACACCTTGAAGTAGCGGTGGAACAACGGGCTTAGGTAACCACCCAGCACACAGCCGATATCGGCCGCCAGGAACGGCAGCCAGGCGAACATCGCCACTTCCTTGATGTTCATGTGCCGCTCGGTCATCAGGTACAGCGGGATCCAGGCATTGAAGGTTTGCCAGGCGGGCTCGGAAAGAATTCGCGCCGATGCGATGGCGTAGAAGTTGCGGGTCTTGAAGATGCGCTTCCACGCGCCCTTCTCGCGGGTGCCCTGTTTGAAGTGCGCTTCCTGCCCGGCAAGGATGTAGTCCCGTTCCTCATCGCTCAGGCGCTTCTGGTCACGCGGGTGCTTGTACAGCAGCATCCACAGCAACGTCCAGACAATGCCTGACGCGCCAACAATGACGAACGCCAGTTGCCAGCCACTGTGCAGGATCGCCCACACCACCAGTGGCGGCGCCAGCAAGGCGCCAAGCGACGAGCCGATATTGAACCAACCGATCGCCACCGAACGCTCCTTGGCCGGGAACCACTCGGTAGTAGCCTTGACCCCGGCCGGCAAGCCCGCGGCCTCGGTCATGCCCAGCAGCCCGCGCATGAATGCCATGCTCTGCCAGCCTGTAGCCAAGGCCGCGCCGGCACAGGCCACAGACCAGGCCATGGCGAACACGGCAAAGCCCAGCTTGGTGCCGATGAAGTCGATGAACCAGCCGGCCACCGGCTGCATGAGGGCGTAGCACACCTGCCAGGCGGCGACGATCTTGGCGTATTGCTCGGTACTGATGGAAAGGTCGGTCATCAAGGTGGGGGCAGCCACCGAGAGGGTATTGCGGGCGAGGTAGTTGACGACGAGCCCGGCCGTGACAAGGCTGACCATCCACCAACGGATGCCTTTCATCTTCATGGTTCACCTGAATTTTTGTTTTTAGAGTTGCGGGTGATTGGCGCAAAGGCCGACGGGGGCTATTTGCGACAAATTGTTTCAGGCGGAAGATTGCCACGTCATAGGTCGTCGTACAACACTTATTATTTATAGCAGTTTGTAGCTATGTTGTACGACCTCAATCGAGCTGCTGGGCTCGCAGGGCCTGCGCCAGCATGTCGATAAAGGCCCTGACCTTGGCCGAGCCGTACTTGCTTTCGCGGTGTAGCACATGAATGGGCCAGGGCGCCTCCTCGTACTCGGCCAGGATCACCTGCAGTTGCCCGCTGGCCAGCTCTTCTGCCACTTGGTACGACAGCAGCCGGGCAATCCCCAGCCCGCCGCTGGCCGCTGCGATTGCCCCATCATTGCTGGTTACCGTCAGCCGCGGCTTCATGCGTACCAGCGTCGGCTCATCGGTGACCCCAAAGCGCCAACCGGCCCGTGGCGAAAGGTTGGTGGTGCCGATCACCGCATGCCCTGCCAGGTCCGACGGGTGCTCCGGTACGCCATGACGCGCCAGGTAGTCGGGCGAGGCACACAACATGCGACGCACCCTGCCCACCCGCAACGCCTTCAACCCGGAGTCGGGCAAAGGACCGATGCGCACGGCCACGTCCATGCCCTCCTCGACCATGTTCACAACACGGTCGAGGAAGTAGGCGGAAACATCGACTTCCGGGTACTGCTGCAAGTAGCGGACGATGCACGGCATGACGAACTTCTTGCCGAACAGGATCGGCGCGGTCACTGCCAGGTCGCCCTTGGGGGTGGCGTTGATACCGGCAGCCGCCTCGTTGGCTTCGTGAATGCTGGCAAGGATATGCCGCGTGTCTTCCAGATAGCGCCCGCCGGCCTCGGTCAGGCGCACGCTGCGGGTGGTACGCAGCAGCAGCTTGACCCCCAGCTGGTCTTCCAGAGCGCTGACGGCGCGGGTGACGGCGGCTGGCGAGATGTCCAGGCGGCGAGCAGCGGCGGCGAAGCTTTCCAGTTCGCCGACGGCAACGAACACCTTCATCAGGTGGATCTGGTCCATGCGAGCTCCTGGCATCGGAGGGGGTGGAGATTATCGGATATCCGGGCGTTTTATGCTTGCAGGACAGGCATATCAGATTTCCAGCACCAGGGCCTGTGCGCCCTCTTCCTGATGTGCCGGCACCGCACAACAGATCAGTACCGAACCCGACTCCGGCAGCTCTGCCGGTAGGTTCGGGTAATGCACCTGGCCACTGACGAGCTTGGTCTTGCAGGTGCCGCACGAGCCGCCCCGGCAACTGAACTCCGGCGCCAACCCACGCGCCTCGGCCAACTCCAATAACGTACCGCTACCGGGCGTCCAGCGTGCCTCCTTCGCCGAAGCCGCAAAATACACCGGCACCGGCTCGTTGGCAGCGGGTGGCTGTTGCACGGTGGGCCGCCCGTCATCCGTGTGCCGGCGCAGCGTCGACGGGCCAAAGGCCTCGGCGTGAATCCGCGCATCCGGCACATGCACCCCGCGCAGCCCTTCATACAATGCCTGGGTAAAGCTGCCTGGGCCGCACAGGTAGAAGTCATAGTCGTCCAGCGCCAGCGTCGCCTTGACCTGCTCGATGCCCAATCGCCCGATAAACTCGAAATCGCGACCGACCCGCGCATGCCCTTCCGGTTGGCTGAGGGCACGGTGCACGCGCAACAACCCAGCGGCCTGCTGCTGCAAACTCGCCAGCTCCTGCTGAAACGGCAATTCGGCCAGGCTGCGCGCGCCATGAAATAAATGAATTCGCCGGGCCTGCCCCGTGCTCACCTGCTCACGCAGCATGGCCAGCAAGGGCGTAATACCCACACCTGCACCAATCAGCACCAGCGGCCGTGTGCTTTGCTGGTCGAGCGTAAAGCTGCCCATCGGTGGGCGCACGTTCAACACATCACCCGCCACGATGCGCTCGTGCAAGTAGCGCGAGGCCGGGCCCTGGGCCTTGACGCTGATGCGCAGGTAGCCATCAGCGGGTGCACTGGACAGGCTGTAGGTGCGGATCAGCGCAGCCTCGCCATTACGCTGCACTTGCACAGGAAGATGCTGGCCTGGCGCGAAGGCCACATGGCTACCGGCCGGTGGCTCAAGGTAGAACGAGCGGATATCACGGCTTTCCTGCTCCACCCGCAGCACACGCCAGGCTTGCCATTGGCGCTGTTGCCGGCGTTGCTCCAGGCGCGCGTCGGCCTCGGCCCAGGTACCCGTCATCAGGCTGGTCGGTGCGTACGCCTTGAAGGCCCAGCGCAGTGAGACCGCAGCCGGGCGCCACACCACCTGCTCGACCTGCAGCGTCCATAACCGCTCGGCACCTTCAAAAGCCTGGATGGCAGGGCTGTCCAGCAGCACCTCGGCACGCCCGCATACCTGCAGAACATTACCGTTATTGAAATCGATGAACAGCAAGCCTGCCTGCGGGTTGACCAGCAAATTGCCCAAGGTGTTGAAGTGCAGGTTGCCAGCGTAGTCGGGAATGGTCAGAAGGCTGCCTTCGACCTTGATGAACCCTGGCCGACCACCCCGATGGGAGACATCCACCGAGCGCTGGCCATTGCCGTGCTCGACATAGCTGGCGACGAAGAAGGTATCGGCGCCCTCGATCATGCTGGCAGTCGTGGCATCCAGTTCAGGGGCGTCAACGCGCCCCTGGGGGGGTTGGTCGACACGGGTGTAATCACGCAACTGAATGTACTGCGGGCAGTTGCCGAACGACTGCTCCACGGCCACCTGCAGTTGCCCTTGTGCAGCCTGACGGATTTGCCCATTGATGCGATTGCGCCGACGGGTGTGCAACTCGATACCCAACAGGCCGACCGCCTCTCCTGCTGCCAGCCCAGGGGTGGCGGGGTCGTCCGCTGGCAACGTGGTATCGATGGTCAGCAGGCGAGGGTCGGGCGAGCTGACAAACCCTTCTGGCCCCTCCAGCAGGGTGGCCCACGGCCGACCCAGGGTATCCACGCTGGCGGCGATCATGAAAGGTAACTGATGATAGAAAGTACGGTGCTGGTCGGGCATGTAGTCACGAATGACCTTTTGCCCGAACGCCTCCATGCGCTCTGCTACACCGACCTTTTCCTGCAGGGTCTTCTCGCCCGCATGCCAGGGCGAGGGGCGATGGTCCGGGGGCTGTTGCATGGCGGCGTTCCTCCCGATGGCGGGGTGTCAGGCGCTGGTCTGCAGCCCGATCACTGTGCGTGGCATGGGCACGAAGCCTGGCAGTGACTCGATCCGTGCCAGCCAGCTGCGCACGTTGGCATAGGGCTCCAGCGACACGTTGCCTTCGGGCGCGTGGGCGATGTACGAGTAATTGGCAATGTCGGCGATGGTGGGCGTGCTGCCCGCCAGGAATGGCGTCCTGGCTAGCTCTGTATCGATCACCTTGAGCAGGGTGTGGGCACGGCCAATCACTTCGTCGGTATTGAACGAAGCCCCGAACACCGTCACCAGGCGGGCCGCAGCCGGGCCGAAGGCCAGCGGACCGGCAGCGACTGACAGCCAACGTTGCACACGGGCAGCGGCAGCAGGCTCTTCGGGCAACCAAGTGCCGTTGTCATACTTTTTCGCCAAGTAGACAAGGATGGCATTGGAATCGGCGATTACCGTACCGTTGTCATCGATGACCGGGACCTGGCCAAACGGGTTGAGGGCAAGGAAGTCCGGCTGCTTGTGTGCACCTTTGGCCAGGTCGACGAACACCAGCTCTGTGGGCAGGTTCAGCAGCGAGAGCATCAGCTCGATGCGATGGGCGTGGCCAGACTTGGGGAAGTTGTAGAGCTTGATCGGGTTCGACATGGGCTTGGCTCCTGGTCAGCACCGGGATGGGCTGATGGAGCACATGCTGCACTGGATCGGCTGGCAGCAGAATCAGTGCGCAGGGGAAACCATAATTTCGCGCAGCGGAATAATGGTTTCCAGAACGTGCAGGTGGTCAGTTCAGTTTCTTGAAATAGCGGAACAACCCGCGCGAAGCCTCGACAACCTTCGGTACGCAGGCCTGGATATCCGCTTCGCTCATCTGGTCCAGCAGTTCGAAATTGTCCTCCAACCCATGCAGCGAAATCGCCTTGAGCAGTTGGTCCTGCTCCTGCGGCAACTCGCCCCAACCGGCAATCTGGGTACCGCGCATGTAGCCGAAGCACCATTCCTCCATCACGATCACAGTGCCCTGCTCGTCTTCCCTTTCTTCGAACAGCGGCTCGAACTGGTCGACATCATCGCTCAGCTCTTCCGCCACTTGGCTGGCATAGCGCAGCATCAACGCCACATAAGCCTCTTCATGTGCCGGCTTCTTGAACTTTGGCACCTTGCCACCGGCAGCGGCTGGCAACCAATGTTCCGGGGTCACGGTTACCGGTGAACTGGCCAGCGCGGTGAAGAAACCATTGAGCTCGGCCAGGTTGAGTACCGAGTAGTCGTTGCCATAGGTGATCAGCAGGTCTTCGAGGCGGTCGAGTTCTTTTTCGCTGAGTACGGGGAGCATGGGGTGAAAATCCTGGGAAGCAAAAGTGTGTGCACCCTAGCACAGCAACGGCGCAAGGGCTGCCCGCGAGCACCACTGCGCGGGCAGATTCCTCAGATGGCCAACCAGCCCTGCAACTCATGCTGCCGTTCGGTGCCAATCAGCAGCCAAAGCAAGATGCGGCACTTGCGCGGGCAGAGGTGCCCGGCCATTTGCACGCCTTTGCGCTGCAGGTCGATCTCGGAGCCTGCAAACCCGTATGTTGTCCGGGCTGTAGGGCCTCTACCTGTGCGGGTGGCTACAATGACCGGCAAGGTGGGCGCCAGATGCTCCAGCACATCGGACCAAGTACCGGAAACGTGCCCAGCACCGAAACCAGCAATGACCAGCCCTTCATAGCCCAATGGAGCCACAGCCTGCAGCAGCGCTGTGTCCACATCCAGACAAGCCTCCAGAAGGGCAACGCGCTGGTCGGTTCGGCCCGGTAACGGCAGCACAGCCCGACGACCTGGCGGATGGCGATAGACCACAACACCCTCTACAACTTCCGCCGAAGGGCCGAAGCCTGGTGACTCGAAAGCCGCCATCGCCAGGCTGGCCATCTTGCGAACCCTTGCCGCGCAATGGACCTGATCATTCATCACCACAAGTACACCACGCCCTCGGCTGCCTTGTGCCAATGCAACCTGTGCCGCAGCCAGCAGGTTGGCCGGGCCATCGTTGCCCGCCTGGCTGGCCGAGCGCATGGCACCGGTCATCACCAACGGTGCATCGAATGACCAGAGCAGATCAAGGAAATAGGCCGTTTCCTCAAGGCTGTCGGTGCCTTGGGTCAGGATCACGGCCTGGGCACCGCGCTCTACCTCGCTGCGGGCCCAGACCAGCACATCCAACAACGCCACGAAGCCCAGCGATGCACTGGGGAGCAGGGATAATGAAGCAACGTTCAACTGCGCCATTTCGCGCAACTGTGGGACTTGCAGCAGTTGCTGCTCACAATCCAGGGCTGGGGCCACGCCACACCCAGCAGCCCCGGCCTGCATACTGACAGTGCCCCCTAAGCTGGCGATCGACAGCCTGGGCAGGCTTGAATGCTCAATCATGCGTCTCCTCCCACAAGTAACCCGATCAACGGCACAATTCCCAGCGTGCTGATGGCCATCGACATCACGTTGCCAATGTAGCCATGCACATAGGCCGGCAACCGGCGCGTGATCGCCACCGCCAGCGGCGGAGCAACCAGCGCCCCCAGCACAGCACTGGTCACCACGACTTCCCAGCTGCCGCCATGCGTCAGCACCGCGGCCGGAACGATCGAGACAATCGGAATGTAGGTAGGGTACCACCCACGGGCTTGCCACTGGCTACGCCAGATGACGACACCAACGAGGGACGCCAGGGCCTGCCCTGCCACAATGTGCATCACCAGCATTGAACCGTATGCCGGTGCAGCCGGGGCCACAGCCCGCTGCCATAGCAGATGGCAAAACCTTGCCATCGATACCCGCGAACATGGGCCCAATGCGCCAGGCAAGCCCCTAGCAACAAGCCCAGAGCAGGCAGTTCATGTTTGTAGAATGCCACCTCGCTGATATCACCCACTATCCAGCGCAAGCGGCTTAGCGGCTGATCGAGTGTCGCCGCCAGTTGCGCGTAGTCCGGCCATTGGCCCAGCGCTAGGCTGGCTACCAGCAGCATCAACAAGCAAATGAAGAGCAACACAGGGGAGCGCTGCCGACTGGACAAACGTAATGCCTTCATACGCGCCCCCTCAGCGTGGCATAGGCGTATGCAGGCGATAGCCAAGCGACGCATCATAGAGATCGGTGCGGCGGTCACGCTGCAGGTCGTTGAGGCTGTTCCAAATCGGTGCTGAACGCGCGCTGCTAAGGTCGACGTCGGCATACAGAATGGCCTCCTCCTGCGCACTGGCAACCTCCCCGATAGGCCAACCATTGGTACCGGCGATCAATGAACAACCGAGAAAGCGCCCTCCCCGTTCATTGCCGATACGGTTGGCGGCGGCAATGTAGACATTGTTTACGTGCGCGGCGGTCATGGTCAGGTACGAGGCCATGCAACGACCTGCTTCGTCGAACAGGGGGGGTGGAGTCCACACCCAATTGTTCAAACTGCAAATGATGTCGGCGCCTTGTGCGGCCATAAGCCGCGGCACTTCAGGGAACCAGATATCCCAGCAGATCAACAGGCCTATACGGCCGATAGGTGTCTCGAACACAGGGAACCCGAGGTTGCCCGGGGTGAACCAGAGCTTCTCCTGGTTCCATAGGTGAGCCTTGCGGTAATGCCCTAGCAGGCCGTTGGGGCCGAACAGTGCGGCACTGTCGTATAGCTTCAGTCCATCACGCTCGGTGAAACCCGCTGCCAGATACACCCGGTGCTCTCTGGCGAACGCTGCCCAGGCTTTCAGGCTGCGGCCCTCCTGCAACGTCTCGGCATGGGCGTAGGCCTCGGCACGGGAGTGGAAGGTATAGCCGGTGTTGGCCAGCTCGGGCAGCACGATCAGATTGGCGCCTTCACGCGCCGCGCGTCGAGCCAGTGCCAAGCCTTTGCTCAAATTGCCGTCGCTGTGTTCGACCCCGACCTGAGGGTCGTACTGGATGACGGCAATACGGACAGGGCTGACGGGGGTGCTGTGTTCAGACATGGCGGCTTCCTTCTTGTGGTTGTTTTGGAAGGTCGCCAGTAGAGCGGGGTTCGGCTTGGCGGGGACAGTCGGGTGAGTCCTATGGGGTCGACAGACAAGCGAATAATTGCAATAGGAAAAGTCTCACAGAAACGCTCGGGCGCCGCTATTTCCCAACTTGATAATGGGGGTAGTCCTCAAGGGTGAAGCCACCATTGAACGCCGCTGAAGTTCGATGGCAGAGGTTGATGACTGCATCCAGCGCGGTACGCAAACACGGCTCGGTCCAGCCGGCGTCAACAGAGAAAGACTCTCCAGCCAGATACAGCCCTGAGCGGGCTGAAATCGCGGTTGTATTTCATCAGCCCGACCGCGTCATAGTAGGTACCTGCTCGATACAGCTTCGCGCAGCCGAGCGCATTTTTGTCCGTCATCCAGCGCTGTATGCAAATGTTTCGGGTATCGATATAAGGCGATATGGCTTCATGCAGTCATCGGCGTAATGGTCGTTGTATCGGTAGGCATAGACGTCGTGGACAAAGCTGTCGGTGACGAGAATCTGCGGTAGCGCCGAGTTGCGGTCCAGATAGTGCTTCTTCAGTGGCGCATAGACCTTGCAGCTGGTTTCCCAATGAGCGTGGTTCCATGCGTCCATAATCGACTGCGGGAGTGCCCAATATAAGCCGGCCCGTTGAACATCAGCCCTCTGCTATCAGGCACAGTGCTGGCCTCCAGATACGGTGCAGCATATGGCACACCTTCCTTATCGACACGGCCATGCACCAGCTGCAAATGGCTGCTGAAACCAAAAATTGCTGTACGTAGTGGGTAAAGGCAGCAGACGTCATAGAACGCTCCCCAGCTCCCATCACCAATGCCGATGGAATAGAAAATGGCCGACTCTTCACGGCTCATGCCCAACCCACCGAAATCACCAGGGTTGGCGGGGTCCCACGCTGTCAGCATCGGCAAATGTACCAAATCCCTGAATGACATCAGGTGATAGCGCTCGACAACACTCTGCCATATCGACGCCCAGCATTGCGTGCCATATACCACAGCGATGCGCTCGGCAAACTGCCCGGCGAAGCGGTACCATTTTTCATAGACCTTTTGCAGTGTGGCTGTAGGTTGAGGGGTATTCCCTTCTGGATTTCGCCAAATCAGCAGCTCTGGCTTCCCCTCTCCTTCTAGTTGTCCATTCCGAAGATAGATACCCGTTGCATTCACCCAGGGTGTCCCAGGGTTTGGAAATTCGGAAAGCCGTAGCTCGAACAGCTTGGCGTAATAGGCCATAAGCGAGCGTCCATCTTTAGGCGGTTCGCCTGTCCTGCTGAACAAAGGTATACGCATGGCCCCCATCTCGAATGGCGTTGAAGGCTGCTTGTGATTACCGCCTTTGTTCACCACAGTCAGGTGGCGACCGCCCACACGCTGCGACTGCTCTATCAAGGTGATGCGGGTGAAACCACAGCGTAGCAATTCCCGAGCAGCAGTTAACCCTGTGACACCAGCACCGACAATGCAGATCCGATGTTCCGGTTGGGCGGCACTTGCAACGCCTCCCGGTTGTTCAACCAGACGTCGGTAATCGAAGCAGAGGTCTGGTGGATTCGGAAACCGTGCGGCCCACGGCTGCAAGGGCAAGGATGGCTCAAGGGCCAGATCAGCAGGATAGTTGTGGGTCGAACCGATGGTCATGTTCTCGGGCGCTCCATGAATTGAGAAGCCTGAGCATGATCGAGTTGAGATGTGCGGAGTGTTGGTTATGTGTCACCAACACCCACAGAATCGAGAAAGGCCTGTGGGTGTTGGCTTGCGTTGGA
>NZ_BCBI01000021.1:0-88835 GCF_001320565.1 Pseudomonas sp. NBRC 111132 | reverse complement strand
GGTGGCTTTTTCAATCGCCTTGGCTTCGATGTAGGCGTCCGCCCACTCATCAAGCTCCTGGCGGTCAAAGGCCACGCCCTGTTTGCCGATGGGGAATTCCCGCACGTTCGGCCTGACCGTCTTGTTGAACTCATCCCGGCACATGCCGAGATATCCAGGTGCATCGCCGAACCGGATGAACCGCGGCTGAATGCTTGAGGGCTTTGCTGCTGTGGCATTCGCCATGTCTTTCTCCATGCCGTTCAGGCCGTGAAGTGATATCCGACCTGCGCCGACCGGGCGGCTTCCTCGGTGCGGAACATGAGTTCTTTGGTTCCAGGCCAGCCCTCGGCCGTGTATTCCACGGATACCCACCAGTGGCCGAACTTGCGGTACGGCTCGTCGAGGATCTTCGTGACGTAGCAGTCGATCAGGTTCATGGATGGCTCCCGGCTCAGTCCCAACTGAGCTTTGAGGGTGTGGTCGGGATTGTTTCGAGGGTGGCCAGATCGAGTAGGGTGAAATACCCACCGTCCTGCGGCCGCCAGCCCATGGTGTCGATGTGGATTACGTTGCCGAGCGCCGCAGGCTTGTGCAGCGGGGTGTGGCCGACCACCAGAGCCCGCAGACCGTGCACGCCTTCGGTCTCGCCAAGCTCGATTCGGCTGCGCGACCACATGCAGGTGTTCTGTGTCAGCCTCAGCTGCTTGGCGGTTTCCGGCGCCTCAAGCGCGGCCCGCAGCTCATCCCAGGACGGGAATGGGCAGTCGGCGTGCACGACACCGACTAAGCCACCGGGTGTCTCCACCTCGATGGCGATTGGCAACTCGCGGAACTGGCCGGCAAACTCGCGCTGCTCATCCCAGGCCAGGCCGGCGAACCAGGCGCCGCCGTTGTACACCCAGTTGTCTACGTCGCAGGTGTCGAACCGGCAGACGTAGTCGTCGTGGTTGCCGCGCACCGGGTGGAACCAGGGCTTGGCCAGCCATTCGAGCACGTCGCGGCACTCGGGCCCACGGTCGACCAGATCACCAACGCTGAACAGGCGGTCAACTGCCGGGTTGAATCCGGCTGCATCCAGGGCAGCCTGCAGCCGGGTGAAGTGCCCGTGGATATCGCCGACCGCGAAATCGCGGCCAGCCGTGTTTGCGGCGAAGCGCTTGATACGCATCACCTCGATGTTTTCGAGCATGGTGTCTCCACGCCGCCGGCGGCGGCAGGTTGGTGGTCAGGCTGCTTTCTGTGAGTGCGCAGCGTCACGCCGGCGGCAGATTTGCACCTGCAGCCGGTAGGATCGGAAGCGGCGGCCGTCACCCGGTGAAATTTCCGGAGCGAGGTTTGCCAAGTCCTCTTCCAGCATGCCGAAGTAGTAGAGGTGCTCTCCGTCACCCATCCACTCTGGTTGGGCTGTCGCCCAATTGCGGGCCTGAACGCACGGAAGGCAGGTCTTGAAGCTTTCCATCGAGCCTTCCCAGCAGCCAGCCACCAGCTGGTACCGTTGCCCGGGATCGATGTGCCCGCGGCATTCGCAGCAGGTATGGCGCTTCCGGGCCACGGGCTCGGTCGTGGTCTGAAAATCAGACATGGTTGCTCCTCGCCCGCGCATGTCGGCGGGCTTGAGTTGTAGGGGAGGGGGTTAGTCCGAAGCTGGGCGCTTCTTGAAGGTGATCCAGTGCGTCTTTTCGCGCTTGCCGGACTTGTGGCCAAACAGGGGCTTTTCATCGGTGAGGGCCAACAGCTCGCTGACCAGCACCTGGGTTTCGTTCCACTTGAAGATCAGGATTCCCTCGGGCTCCAGCACGCGGAAGCACTCGGCGAAGCCCTGACGGATGTCCTCCCGCCAGTCGCTGGTCAGTAGTCCGTACTTGGCGCGCATCCAGCTATCGACGCCGGCCCGGGTTAGGTGCGGCGGATCGAACACGACTAGGCGGAAGGTAGAGGCCTCGAAGGGCAGGCGACGGAAGTCCATCAGCACATCGGGCTCAACCTTCAGCACACGGCCGTCGCAGAGCAGGTGCTCTTCGTCGCGGATGTCACCGAACAGGGCGCGCTGGTCCTCCTTGTCGAACCACATCATGCGGCTGGCGCTGCAAGGATCGAGCACTTTGACGGCGGCGCTCACGGCCTCAGCTCCTTCGGCACCTGGACGGTATCGCCGAGGGCGGCGGAGACGATCGCGCGTCCGGCGGCAAGCAAGTGGGTTTCTGCGCGAGCCGCCCCGACAGACTGACCAACCGAAACAACTGCCCTCAGCATTCCGGGGCGCGCCCACTGAAAGTCGGCCTCGTACTTATCGATCAGCGGCCCGCCCAGCGCCCAGTCCTCCCACGGGTTGTAGCGCTTGGTGTGCTCGATCGTCTGGCCCTTATAACGCGCGAACACGCGCCACGGCACGCCGTTGTAGCCGGGCGGGGCCAGCTGCAGGTCCAGGCCTTCCGCCTTACCTACTGCCCAGCCCAAGGCCTCGCCTGCCAGGTCGGCAGTCCTCACTTCGATTAGGTCGGTCATGGCGCCACCTTCAGCTCAGCTTCTCGCTTGTCGAATTGCTCCCGCGCATGCCGTTCGCGTGCCTCATACACCCGAAGGCATTTCTTGCAGGTGACCTCTTTCGGTCGGTCAGAGCCTTCCATGTCTTCGCCAACCTGGTTGCAGGCGATCTGGCAGTCGTGGTCTTCGAAGCAGCCGAAGTGCGAAACGAGATGGACGATCTTGCTCACAGCTGATACCTCTCATCAATCCAGCGCCCAGGCGCCAGAGCGGGTGTAGGTTCGGGTTGTGTTTCGTGCGGGGAGAGCTGGCGCTGGTTGCCGGTAACTTGCTGCATCCAGACCTTTACGCAGCTGATGGCGTTGCTGTCCAGCGAGTTCATGACGTAGCACACCACGCCGCGAGTCCTGTCCTCGAAGGACCAGACACCTGACGGCAGTTCGGTTGCACTGGTGCCAGCGGTCTGAGTTCTCACCTGCTGGCGCTGGGCTTTGCACTGGTCAGGGTCGCTACTCCAGCAGTCAGGTTGGCAGCCGGCCAGGTTGGCCAGCAGCAGGAGGCAGAGGGCGAGGCGGGTCATGGCTGAGCCCCAGCTAGTGCGGCTTGTAGTACGTCTTCCTTCGTAATGGTGTGGGTGTCCATCTTCTCGATGGTGAAGAAGTTGGGTTGGCAGAACTGGCGGGCCCAAGCCTGCAGCGGCTTCATGGCTTGCTCAAGGGCAGCCTTCGCCTCGTCGTCAATGTCCGGGTAGTTGTCGACCCATTCCCCCGCGTCGCTTCCGGCGGCGGCCTCGAACATGTGATTGAGCAGGTCATCGGCATCGGGGAGGAAGCTGGCAGGGTCTTCCTTGCAGACTGTTCCGGTATGTACAGTGTCGCCCACCTTGAGGCCGTTGCCCCGGCCTGGGCCGAAGCTGGTGCTATCCGCTGCGCTGCCGAAGTTGTCACGAATCAGCGCGGTAAGGTTCGGGTAGTCCCACGATCCGTCATCGCCATTCACTGACCAGGCTTCCTCGGCCTTCCGCCTCGCCCAGCTGACACAAGGGCCATCCTCTGTATCGAAGATCCCGAGCAGGAACCATTCAGGCCCCGGGCATTCAGGCTCCCAGCCGAGGCAGTGGCACTCGCCGTCGTCGTAAGGGTGGTGTTCGCCGATATCCGAATCCATGTGCCACTGTTTCAGCTCCAGCCCCTGTTGTAAGAGCCAGGCTTTGAAGGCCGCGTAGTCTTCGTCGAAGTCCGGCTCGTCGGGATGACTCCACCAGCCGCCTTCATCGCGCTCGACGGCCACACGTTGGATCAGCTTGATTTCTTCAGGCATGACGATTCCTTGGCCGCCATATCGCGGCAGTGAATAGAGGGGAGAGGGGTTAGGAACAGCGGTACTAGCCAATTATCTGATTCAGATCATTAATCATTCAGATGCGGCTTCGAGCTGCTGCGGTTAGGCTATGTTGGGTTAACGCACACAACTAAAGTCGTAGGAGGACGGCATGAGAATTCGCGGTGATGTTTTTTGGTCTTGGGCTGACCCGACGCTTCACCATAGGACTCATGACGAAACACTCGACGATGGAACGCTCATAAATGTCCAGGTGCGGCTGTCGCGGATAGGCAATACGCAAATGTTTATTGGGGTCTATGCGCCTTCAGGCATGCCCTTGCATGAAGAGGCCTTTGACTCTCGCCCTGGCGAATCGATGACCAGGGCAATGGCGTGGGGCGTTGGCCTTGCTCGCCGGGTTGCTACTGAGGGTGCCCGGAGCACGCCTCGTGCTGCGACCTGCTCGAAATAGAGGGGAGAGGGGTTACAGCTGGGTGTTGATGCGGGAGAAGGTGAAGCCCTTGTGAGTTCGCCGCCGACCCTAGCCGATTGGGGTCTGGTTATCGCTCATGGTTTTCTCCATGCATGCACCGGCTTGGCCGGTGTTGTACCTGATAGTGGCAATTTAATGGCATTTGGGTTATTCATTGTAATACCAGTCAACGAGATGAATACCCGATGGACCGCGAGCCAACAAACCAGGAAATCGCAGCAGCTCTCGGCATTGATGAGGATCAGGTTGATAAGTACCGTCAGGAGGCTGTGCTGCTGGGCGACGGATCTTGGCTTGTCCACTTTTCCTACGACATGCCGAGAGAGCTTCGGCACAGCTTCACCGGTAGCTTTACGGCGATTGTTGCGTGCGTTGAATCTTGTGTTGACGGGCGCGCAGTCGACTGAGGCTGGCTGGCAGCGAAGGACGGTCAGGCGTCTATCGGGAACTGTTTGGCAAGGGCCTGCTGCACCGTTTCGATGATGCGGCAGAGGTAGGCCCAATCTGGATTGGGCTCCATGGCATCGGCAGGCAGGTTCCACCAGTCGTCACCGAACACGCGGTGCATGAACTCGCGGTGGGCGCCGCCGCACTCATCGAGCGAGCTGGTGTGTCGAACATCCTCAGCCTCGTCGAGCAGGCTTCTGGCATCTTCTGCGTCCAGATCCCGGTCACGCCGCATTTGCACGATCACCTTCCGCGCTTTGTCGGCCAGCGCTTCAGCGCTGAACCGGCGAGAACTCAGCGACCGGTCGAAGTAGCCGATGATGTAGGCGTCGTGCAGCTTGCAGAAGAACTGGCCGATGGTCAGGCCATCCCACATACCGCCCCAGTAGGCGTGCCAGGTCTTGTCTTAGCAGCTGACGGTGATCTTGCCCTTGCAGGGCTCAAAGTCTTCGAGGTAGACGCTGATCGGGTCCAGGCCTTCGGCGCCAGTGATCAGCAGCTTGGTGACAGTGGAGGTCTCGACTTGCATTGCGGTACTCCATGCATGCGCCGCCCTCCGTGGCCGGATGCGGCTATTGCGGTATATTGGTCCGCTACCTCAACTGGAGAGCGGTTATGCGGAAACAGGTTGGCTATCGGGACAAGATGGGCGATGAGCAGTTCTACTACTTGGAGTTCGACGAGAACACGTACCAGTTCAGCTACGTGATCGAGTACATTAGCCGCACCAACAATGAGAG
Organism: Pseudomonas sp. NBRC 111132; assembly: GCF_001320565.1. Taxonomy (NCBI): domain Bacteria; kingdom Pseudomonadati; phylum Pseudomonadota; class Gammaproteobacteria; order Pseudomonadales; family Pseudomonadaceae; genus Pseudomonas; species Pseudomonas sp. NBRC 111132. Next base: position 83,366 of record NZ_BCBI01000021.1, on the reverse strand, counting down.
CTCTCGAAAAATGCCCCTGCACGAGGCGTCCGGCGAACGGGGTTTCCACAAGGCAGTTGAATTGATCAAATCGGGACTGTTTGGCGCAAAGGCTGACTAAGCCTCAATCAGCTGCTATCCGAAGCGCCTCGCGCGCCCGGAAATTCTCAAGCTTCCGCGCCACAGCCGGTGACACCGTTATTTCGTGGCGCGGCGGCTCCAGAAGAGGTAGCGCGCCGCCCGGGCCCAGCCCATGCAGGTGATGAATCATCAGCGTCATCGCCTCGCCCTGTTCCTCGATCCCGGTCCACTCCATCAGCTCCAGCAGGGCCTGTTTAGTCCCTGGTCGAACCTTCAAACGCAGGTCTTCTTCCTGCAACCGTGCGGCTTTGGCGCGGCGTTTCTCGTCGCGTTCCTTGGGTGACATCGCCATACGGCACCTCCATGATTCCGCTGGGCGGGATGTGTATGTGCAGCTGGCGGCGACGCTGCTGCGTGAGCTTCTGGATGCGTTTCATGGGTGGCACACCTCAATGGGCGTTTTCTTCGTCGAGCCAGACGGCATAACCACCAGTAGACGCTTGTTTCCTCGGTATACGCCCCAAGGCTGACCAGTGGATCTGGCCATGGCCGCCGCGTACTTCACGGCGGGCACGGGCTGGGAGATTGTGGCGATCATGGCCTACCCCCGATTCCGCTGGAGCGGGAAGTCAATGTCGAACTCGGCAAGAATTCGCGCAAACCTGCAGTTACCGATGCCAAGCTCCAAAGTCACGCCCCACCGGGACATGCCGGTATCACGCAGGGCAATGATCTTGTCGGCGAGGTCACGATCCTCCTGGCTCGGTTCGGCCTTTACCTTCTCCGGTCTGGCCGGCTTCGGCGGGCTGAAGAACCTGAATCCTCCCCGCGCTGCTACGCCCCAGAGAGCGGTCTTGGTTTCGCCCAGGAGCTTTGCAACCTCGCCACAGGTCATGGTCTTGGCGAGCTCTTCTACCTGGGCTGTGCGGGCCTTGGCGCGGCTTTTACGCTCGCCGCCGCGCTCCTGCTTGACTGACTTGACCCGCTTCGGCTTCGGCTCAGGGTGATGACGCTGGCGGAAGGGCACGTACTGGAGCCCCTCCAGCACAATGATCCGGCCGCCAGACGCGAAGAAGGTCGCTTTGGCTGCCTCCAGGTCGATTGATTGGTTCATGCTGCCTCCTTCATTCGCTCGCGCATCTCCTTCTCCAGGTCGCTGAGCTCTTCCAGAAACGCCTTGATCTCTGACTCCATTTCGCGGATGCGCTTGAAGTCGCGCTCGAAGCGGTGGCACACGTACTGAAGCGGCTCAGGAAGGCGGTCGTCGTAGCTGACGAAATCTGCCCAGGCCCTGCCGGTGCATGCCATCTGGGCCAGCATCTGCCACTCGTACTGCGGGTCGTGTCGCTCAGACTGCATGGTGGCTATGTGGGTCGCAGTATTCGGGCACTTGATCTCCAGCACACCATCGTCGCCGACCAATCCATCCGGCGAAGCGCCGAAACCCGGAATGCTCGGGTGCATCACCAGGCCTGTTTCAACCACCATCAGGCCTTTGTCGGCCTCGTAGGCCATGCAAGCAAATGGCTCAAGCTCGACGCCGCGCTGCACGGCAGGCTTGTTGGACAGGTCAGGTCCGCTTTGCTGGCCGGTGAGGCGCTCGCACAGCAGCTCCATCATGTAGTTCTTGCGGGTCGCAGACGGCGCGCCACCTCGGCCGCTAGCCATAACGTCTTTCACCCGGCTGGCGGTCACGCACCCAAGTCGTGCCGCGAACCATTCAGCGCTACGCTGCTCCATCTAACACCTCCTCAGATTCACCTTCGATGGGCGCCGACTGGGCCTTGAGTGCGTCGGCGCGCTTGGTCACCTCGGCCTTGAACCGGGCGTGTCCAGTTGCATCCTTGGCCTGCTTCATGGCGGCCGTTGCCTGCTGGTACACGTCGGTCAGCGCCTCAAGGCTGCCTGCCTTCTGCGCCAGGGCGATCCAGTTGATCACCATCTCCGGATCGGTCGGAGCCGATCCAGCCAAGCTGGCCAGACCTTCGCCACCATCCGTGTTCAAGTGATGAATTGCTTGTTCCAGGCGCTCAGTCTTTGGCCAGTACTTGTAACCGCGCTTGACCACGGTCTTCTTGGCCATCTCGCCCGGGTCGGTGACCCATGGGCAGGATTTGTTCTTGCTGACCCATGCTTTCCAGGCGCTGGAGCGGTCACGGATGGCGTTCACATCCTCGATGCTCATGGTTTCGGTCAGGTAGTCGCCGTCAGCAGTCTTAACCACCACGTACACGCCGATCACCTCGCCGCGATCCTTGGCGAACGGGTTGTAGGAATGGGTCGGCGGCTTGTCGAAGCCGTTCAGGCTGAAAGCGTCTGCGGCGTAGACCAGTTCGGCCTGCGCCCAGCGGATGGCGCCGGTCGACATGGCCAGGTCCATCAAGCCGATGTAGCTGATGTCCAAGCAGATGCGGCCGTCTCGCGGTACCAGGTACGCTTGCTTCTTGGCCGGGTTCAAGCTGATGCCGATGGCGGCGATGTTGGTGATCGCATTGGCCACCGACTGCCGGTTCTGCATCGCGACCTTGGTTGCGTACTCGCTCGAGGTGATCACCTGGATGGCGAATTCGGCCTCGCGCTCGAAGTTCAGCGAGCGATCCGTCAGTACGTTGGCGAATTGATTCCGCTGGGCATAGATGTCTTGCGAGATTATGGCTACTGCCTGGCTCATGGCGACCTCAGTAGGAAATGGCTATGTTCGGGATCTTGCGCTGAGCGATTAGCTTGACCGCCTGCTTGGCGCAGGACTCAGGCATGCCCTCGGCCATAAAAGCTTCAAGAGCAGCACGGTTGATGCTGCGGCGGTGCGCTTGGTCGCGCTCGCGGGCTTCCTGCTGCCGGACGATTTCGGCGGCAGCGGCATCAGCCCGGCGCCGCTCCTCCTGGCGCGCCTGCTCGGCTGCCTCCTCTTGCCGTCGAGCGGCGTCCTGGCGCTCCTGCTCCATCCGCTGCTCGGCCGCAACGCGGTCGGCCTCGGCCTGGATGCGGGCTCGCTCGGCTTGCTCGGCCTGCAACTTAAGCTGCAAGCGCTGGTTCTCGGCTTCGCGCTCTTGTGCGGCTGCCTGGTCAAGCAGTTCCTGCTCTCGGCGGGCTGCGGCTTCGCGTTCTGCTTGCTGCTGCTGGGCCACGCGCAGGCGCTCAGCCTCGACGGCGGCCTCTTGTGCCAGCCGGATGCGGTCCTGCTCGGCGCGCTCGTCTGCTTCGCGGCGGAGGCGGGCCAGTTCGGCCTGTTCAGTCTCGAACTGCTCTCGCTTCAGTAGGGCAGCGCGCAGCGTGGTCAGCACCTTGTCCTTGGCGTTCGCTGCCTCGGCCTCAAATTCCTCCCAGTGGGAGCCAAGCTGCATGCCTTCCACCTCAGCGATCAGGCCCCTGATGTGCAGCGAGGACAGTTCGCCCAAGTCGTCTGCCAGCGTCTTCAGCCAGTTCAGACGGTCGTTGTGGCGATCGATGCGCGCATCCTCGGCGGCTTCCCACTCGGTGAGTGGGCGGCGGGTTTCGTCCCGCAGCGCGTCCATCTTGGTCACGAACTCGCGCAGCTCGGCCTCTACCACCTTCGGCATTTCCTTGAGGCGGCGCAGGTAGTCGCGGCCCGGTTTCTCGACCGCAGTCTTCGACTTGCTGACCTTGGCGGCCAGGCTGGCGATTCGCTCGCGGCCCTTGCGGGTTTTCAGGTCGGGAACTTCACCCAGGACCTCATCCTTCACCAGGTCGATGAATTGCTGCAGGCCGCCAGCCACGTAGATGGCCGGGGCGTTCGCCTCGCTGATCTCTTCGATCGCGATCAGTTTCTGTTCTGCGGACATTAGAAAACCTCGCGCCAGGCCGGCGCCGTCAGTAGGAATAGGGAATGCCAGGTCACCCAGGCACGGAGGTACGCTCCAGGCCCTGGCTGCGGTGGATGGTTGCGCGCTCTCGCCGCTTACGCTCCCGAGGGGGTACGGTTATCCCGAGGGGCCGCCGTGCTCGGCTACGTGAATCAGGAAGTGATGTTGCCGGCCAGGGCACTCAGGAGGAGCCAGCCGGTGCAGAAGGTGAGGGCGATGAAGCTGCCGCGCCAGGTGGCGATACGGCGTGCTCGCTGGTAGCTGGTCATGGCCGAGGCCTTACAGCGATGCGCCCGGACTTGATGGCAGCCACCAACTTGGGCGGCAGGTTAGCGACAGGCAGCTCACGGGGCAGGCCGGCGCCGATGATGGCCAGGCTGCGCTCGATCTGCTCAAGCTGCTCGTCGATCAGGGACTTCACAGGTGCAGTACTCATGCAGCCTCCTTGCGCCGCTCAGCAATCCGCCGGACGCGCTCGCAGTAGTGTTTGAACTCCTCGGCGTCGATGGCGAGGAGGGAGAAGTAGGCCACCACCAGGGTCTCGGCCTTGGCATCCTCGACTGGGCCAGAGCTAGGCAGAAGCATCGTCTCGATTGCGGCCTCGATCGCGCTGATCGCTACGCTGTGCGGGCTCATTGCGCGTCCTCGGCCTGGGCCAGAACTCCTTCCTTGGCGAATGGAGTGAGCAGCTGGCGGGCGATTTCCTCAAGCTGCGCCTGTGGGTTAGCGACGCTCATGATCTCGTCGGCGCATGCCGCTGAGTCGCTGGTGACTTTGCAGCGCGCCGCCAGGACCAGGCGCCCAAGCACCGAGTTGCTAATGCCCGAAAGGCCAAGCTGGCCCATCACGAACTCATCAACCGCCTGGGCGAAGCGCTCGTAGGTGACGCCCAGCTGCCGGAAGTTGCGCTTGAACACGAAATCTCGGCGCGCCATAAGCTCAGCGATGCCGTCGCCGATCCAGCGGGCCTCAGCTTCTTCAGCCGCACATGCGCTCACCGCCGGCGGCAATTGGTTGTCGTACTGCCATTGTGCTGCTCGAAGTGCGCCCATGGTCGCCTCCAGATGATCCGTGGTTACTCGTAGTCGCTTGCGTCGTCGGCGTAAGCACTAGGATTGGGATGGTTGTGGTCCTCTTCGCCGCAAGCGCGGCACTTGAGGTAGCTACAATCGAACGTGCCGCCAGGTACTGAAGCGTCACCACCCCAGTCGCTGACGTACTTCCAGTCATGGTCGACTTCGCCGTCGACGACCTCGCATTTGATATCGCTCATGGCGAACTCTTTTAGGTTGTGCAACCGCATTGGTCAGGCGCAGGCGCGGGTGACCAAACCCACCGTGAAAGGTGGCCTGGCGCCTGCCAATGCGGTCACTTTTGATTTAGGGGAATGGGTGGCTACCCGTGGCAAGTGAACTCGCCGTGTAGCCTGGATCGCAGAGATCGAACAGCCTCTGCAGCTTCCTGAAGGTCGTCAAAGTCGCCAGCGCAGTAGAGGACGCCGCGAAGTTTTACCTGTGCGCGCCACTTTCCAAGACTCGACACCCATGAAACGCCCTTTACACCGCTGGTATTGGTGTGAGCACGCTTGGTGTTGTGGCTGTTCTGGGAGCCAGTGGCCTCTCGCAGATTCGCCCAGGCATTGTTGTTTGGGTTTCTGTCGATGTGATCAACCTGATCAGCTGGCCACTTTCCAGTCATGTAGAACCAAGCGAGGCGATGGGCTCGATAACCCTTCTTGTCGATGGTTACGTACATGCCCTTGTCTAGGCATATATACCCGGCAGGCTTTCCAGCTACGCGGGTTCCTTTCGATTGGAGCCAGGTGAAGACCCCGCTTTCTGGGTCGTAAACCAATAGCTCGCGCAGGCGCTCATGCGTCAGCATTTGCGTCTCCTTGAGTCGATATGAAGGGAAGGGGTGATGCAGATTCCGGGCGCTACCCCGGCAGCTGGCTTGGCGTGGACCCATCCAGCGGCGCAATTCGTTTACCCCCGGTGCGAGGGAAGGGACGTCCACAGGTGCTTCGGTAACCGCGCCCTGAGCTGGGCGCTTCTCTGCATCGGGGTGTGATCTGGCCGGCGCTGATCTCCGGCTTGGCTATTAGCAGCCTCAGTGACACCGGGGTTTCACCGGGGCGAAGGTTTCAGCCGCTTATTTTTGGACTCGCCATGGCCATCTGGGCGCTTACTCACTTTGCCGGCCATGATTCCCGCGATCCACCAGGTCTTACACTCGCGCATCAGCCTGCGCATTCAGATCACACTCCGATGCAGCCTGCGATGGGGAGCAGGGCATCAGGCCGTCTTTCCGGCTGTCAGGGAATCATTCAGCTTGCGTTGGGTTGTCGAGGCCTTTGCTGGTCCGCCAGTGATCGACAGATTCATCACCTTCCAGCGCGACTCTGGCGGCCATGGTCGCGGCCTGCACGGCCTCCTTGTAGACCTGCTTCCAAGGCTCATCCAGAAGGGCTTTGTTCAGTTCTCCGACCTCCTCGTTGAAAGCCAGGCCCATGAGGCGGCGCCCTGGGAACAGTTTCTGAGCCCGCATCACCTCGCACCGAACCGCGCGGATGAAGCATTCCAGTTCGGCGTTCTCGGATTCCAAGTAGTTCTCATGGATGCCAAGGGTGAACAGTGCTGTTTTCAGCCGCGATGGGTTGAAGATCATGTTTCGCGGGTCAGCATTTTTGTGCAGGTAATCCAGCGCTTCTGCAGGTGTCATCGTCTTGCCCTCCAGGGCGGTTGATTCAGTGGATTCCCCCTGATGCGCCCCGCTTGAGGCGCACCGGGGAATCGCCTGTCATGCCGAATACTCGTACCAACTATTCAGCTCCTGTGCTCCATTGCTGTTGTTGAACCTCCAGATAAGTCGGTCAACTGTCGCGCCGTCGCGGAAAATGCAGATGTTCTCCTCGACCTTCTCGCACCATCCAATGAACTCACCGGCTGGCCTGGTCATGTGCCTTGCGCTTGCGAAGACGCGGCAGCCGCGCATTGGCTTGAAGAACCGCATCATGCGTACATCCTCACCATTACGTAGCCGTTGCTGGCAACGGCGTGCTCCCAGCGGTTGAAGTAAACGAGGCTCCCGAACTTGTTGATCGCGGCCTGCTTGACCTGCTGAACAACCGATTCAACAGCCTCGCCTTGATCGGGAAGTGCAAGCCATTCCAAGCGCTTTCCGTTGCTGAGGTGATTGTCGATGTAGAACTGAGCCATTTCGTCTTCCTCCAGTGGATTCCCAAAGCACCCGGTCGCCCAGGTGCTTCAGTGAATCGTTCTGTCCCATTACCGCCGGGATGGCGGGGCGCATTGCATGCCCGGGTCATTCACTCGGTTAAGGCATTTCGCCTTCGTCAGCCGTACAGGTTCTCCCTGTCGTGGGCAGCCTTTCGGGGCTGTCTGGCGCCGGTCGCCGGTAGAGGCAATGCGGTCTGTTCACCAGTTCCAGAGCTGGCATGGGGATCGAATTTATTGCTCGCGCTGTACCGTTGCCGGGATCGATCCGCGAGGTTCCCATCAATGTGAAAGAGCGGTGAGGCTTGAGGGCCTCCCGAGGGGCTGTGTAGCGCCTCGATGGGTGTAAATATGTACCAGTGGTTCACAGTCGTCAAGTACCAAAAGTACACATTTTTCTCGCGCCCACAAAAAAGCCCGCGCTAGGCGGGCTCTCATGTCGGCGGATTCTAGTTTTGCGGGACGTACTTTGTTTTGGCGTCCATGCCACATTCGGCTATCAGCCTCTGGCAGATCTGATCGGCTTCTGCCCGAGAGTCGTAATAGCCGCAATGGATTGGCATGCTTGAGCCGGATACGACTGGAAGACCAAGCTCTCTGGCGACCCCAAGGCGCCTGTCCAGCTCAGCCTGGCTGGTGGCTGGCAGTATGGCGACCCAGCCGTGCGAGGCTCCGCTTCCTTGGGGCATTGATACAGGCTTGCTGATGGACTCATGCGCTTGATGGCCTGAGCTTCCAGAGAGGGGAGCGCCGACGGAGTCAATGCTGGGTCTTGATCGCACCGAAAGAAGGATCACGCCAGAAACAGCAGATGCAGCCCCAAGCACTGCCAGCATGGTGCGCCTGGATAGAAGCTCAGCATTGCTCGCTCGCTCCCAGTACATGAGCCCGTAAGGCAATGTCACATCCATGGCCAGAGCGTAGGCGATGACGGCCAGCCCGATCCCGATCAGTGCGATTCCCCAAGCCTTCATGACGACCTCCCTGTGAATTGAGCCGCCATCCTACCACTCTGGCCTTCCGCCATCACGCAGGCATGAGAAAGCCCGCCGAAGCGGGCATGCTTAAGTTTGCAGGGCTGTACCTGGACGAGTAGGGCGCTGGCAGGCATCCATCAGGCAAAAGAAAACCCGCCGGGGCGGGTTCTCGATTTTAAAGTTACAGGCTCTGTTGGACCATTTTTTCAGCTGGCCATATGTTCTGGGCAAACATCAATCGTGGCCGTCCAGACGCATCAACCTCGTACTCTCCCTCAATGCATACCAAGCTACCAAGTAGAGATTTCGCGCTTTCGCCAGTGGTCTCTGGAATTACGCACCTGAGACTCCCGATTGATTCCACACTGCGCAAAAGTACGCGGGACGAGTCCAGATCGATAGCCCGGATCTCTCCGACAAACTTCCCGAACCGTTTGGTCTTGGTCATGGGCTTCAGCAGAGCCTCACGCAATACAACCCTGTCCCGATTAGTAAGAGCGTTCCTCTTGGCGTCAGGTGACGAGATATCGATCGTATGGATCCCGGCCCGGCCCGTCGGAGAAAGACGAAAAACGGCTTCAAGGCTTGCATCTCTCAGGGCTGGATCCGGCATGAGTTCAGATATTCCTACGCTAACCTTCTCATCGTCGATGAATTCAGGAATTGTCGGAAGCTGGCGGATAGCCATGCGCAGCGTCTCAAAAACCACTTCTGGCTCATCGCTCCCCAAAATAGAGCTAATTGGCGAGAGAGAAAATCCAGCATAGATGCTGCCTGGAGCAAATCCCGAAAACCGGAGGTCTAGTTTTTTGGCAAAAAGCTTGGAGTTTATATCGGAGAGGTCAAATATCGATTTGGCCAGAATCCTGATTTGCTTCTCGGCCGCAGTGCACAGCCAGTTGAACGCATGCAGGCCAGGCGTTGTAGTGGCCGTGGACGGGCCTTCTGCATGCATCACAAGGTCAGAAGAATCAAGGATTCTGGCTAAAGGCATTTCTTCCGCATAGAGATCCTCGATCATCTTCCGAAGCCGGGCAATGGCTGGCGATATATCCACTTGGGCCTGGGCCTGAGCTGACTGCCAGGCAAGCATCTGGTCGAGTAGCACGCCAGCCCTTCCATGCACCTGTTCTACCCACGTTCCCATTGGATTACCTCCACAACGCCGCGCGCTGCGCGCTCATCGATCCCCTTGGCAGAGGCTGTCTTCGGACCAACATACTGAAAAAACTTCACGAAATCATTTTGGCCCGGCATTTGTATAGACGGATAAAAGTCTACCTTGTAATCAATTTTGTGCTGGTCATGCATGGCGTAAAGGCCCATCACGGCAGCAAATCGATCTGGCGGCATGGCGGGTAAGTATACCGTCGCTTCGATATCCTCTGGCTGAGGTTTGTCGGAAAAGAAACTCCCTCCAAGAAAAAGCCTTAGCCCAGATCCCGAGCCCTTTAAAGGCCCGTCGATAAACCTGCGTACGTCGCAGTAGAGGTCCGAGCGCTGAGATGTATGGAGAAAAATTTGCTCAATGTCTCTAAAGCTGCAAGCGTGCTCACCTTTCGGCAGCAGTCCTCTATGATCAAGCGATGGCAGAGCCACTGCCGCCTCCTTGCGTTGAAATTCATTGAAGAAATCAGGGCTTCAGCCCTCGTTTCACTTTTTCGTGTCGACAGAACGACCCAGCGATCCGCCCTTCACCTCATCCCCATACCCCGCCAACCGATCCTCCCCGTTCTGCATCACCTGGCAGATCCTGATCACTGCCTGGGCGTCAGGCTCGTTACCGGCCTGGCTCAGTCGCTCGGCTATCCGCATCAGCTCGACCGCTGACCATTTGAGGTCGGAGGCAAGGCCCTGGAGGTCGCGACGGAGTTCTTGGTTGGGCTTGGTTAGCGTCATGGCTAGGCCTTCTTAACATCGCCGGAAAACCGACCGGAGATCATCTCTGCGCCGCCGAGCTTTTCGACGATCTCTGACCACGGCTCCCGTAGACACTCTTGCAAGATGGCTTCGCAACGCTCATCCGAGCCATCAATCACCTCGGCTAGCTGGCGAATAGAAAGCAGAAAACGGTGAAAGTCGCTTCCGTGCGTCGGCACGGGGCCAATCTCGGATGCCATTTTCGAGAAAGGAACCATGCGGTCAGAAAATTCGGTTTGGGGAATCCATATCCCTTGCCACTCTTCGCGGATGAAGATTGGGGGCGGTGCTGATCGATCCCAGTAGGTTTCACCATGTCGTTCAAGTACGCAGTATGGCGTCCGCAGTTGCATGGTTGCAGCGAACATGAAGTGCGTGACGAATTCGCCAGGCCACGCCTGATCCCCGGACCTGTATTCCATGAGCTATAGGACTCCGCCGCGCCAAATTACGCGACCAAGGATGCGGTGCTCATGGATCTCTCCATCTGGCACCTTCAGGTCTGCATAGAGCGCTTTGTCCGGGTTATCGCTACGGATAATCCATCCTTCAAGGTCAGAGAAAATGAGGCGCTTGACGATTGCCCCCTTGTTCTCGCTGAAGAGGGCGAAAACCTGCCCGTCGACGGGGTCGATTCTCGACTCATCGATCAGTAGTACATCGCGATCACTGATGGTTGGCTCCATGCTTGAGCCTTGGGCATAAATTACCTTTAGGTTTTTCGGGTTGAGGCTCATGAATCGAATCCACTCGCGCTTGAACGCCAGCGTGCCCCTAACCTCGACGTGATCATTGGACTGGCCGGGGCCTGCTGAAACCAGAGCGGTGTACTGCTTGATGTGGACGTAGGTGTCTTCCTCATCCTCGTCAGTGGGGAACGCCGGTACGTCCGCTGGCTGAGATGCCAGCTGCTTCGCAGGCATTTGATCACCGTCGCGCATGGCGCCACGCCCGTACTCCAGCCACTCCACTCGCACCTTTAGGGCTGACGCCAGGGCAAGCATCTTGGCGCCGCCCGGCATTGACTCTCCGTTCAGCCACTTGCTGCTGGCCTTCGGCGTAACGCCGGCAAGTTTCGCAAGACGAGCGCCAGCGCCCCACGACGGGATGTCGTTGGCGAGCAGGGCCTCCCTCAGGCGCGCCGCGAAGGCTGCGCGTATTTCTTCTATCTGAACCATAGGTTCAATATCGCACGCGCTTGCATGTACTTTCAGTTCCGACATAATATGTACTGACAGTTCATATTTCGTTTGGAGGCCCCATGCAGGAGCTCAAGAAGGCAATCGATGACGCAGGCGGCGTAACTGCCGTTGCGCTCGCTTGCGGGAAAACGCCGCGCGCCGTCTACAAGTGGCTCACCGCTGGCTGCCTCCCGCGCACCGAATACACCGGCGAGACCAGCTACGCGGAAAAGATCGCAGTCCTGGCCAAGGCCAATGGCAAGCCGTTCAAGGCTCAGCGCCTTCTGGCTGTAACCGCGCCAGCCAAGTCCGCCGCATAACCAACTTCAACCGCAAGGAGCAGTACCCGTATGGCCTATCACGACCAAAGTCACCTTAAAGACCGGGAGATTAAGTCGCGCTACGACCAAGAGACCTATGAAGCGCTCAAGGCCGTAGCCCGGCTGCACAAGCTTCAGCTGGCCGTCTTCGTGCGCATGTGCGTTGAGGAAAAACTGGAAAGCATCATCGAGAGCGATGTTACCGACAAAAGCCAGACGGCCTGAAGGCCCGGAAGGAGGCCTACGTGCCCGAAACCACGATCTGCCACGGGATCGATGGACGCCTCTACGAAAAGCTTGTGCGACTGGCGAAAAAGGCAGGCATGTCGCCTGAGCAGTACGCCGCAAAGCTTGGAACAGAGCGCTTCTTCGAGAAGACCAGGCCGAGAGGGGCCGGAAAAATCCGAAACCTCCCGGTGCCACAAAGGAATCAGGACTCGATAGGGCCTGAAAAAGGAGGGACTGATGAAGACCCGAATTAGCGAATCAGCAGATTCGCGGAAACAAAAAAGCCGCCTGGCGGGGCGGCTTCTTCTAAGTACAGCGGTAACTCATCTGTGAGGTGAATCATGACTGAATCGAAACTCTCAGGCAAGGGGCTAATCAGTCCCGCGCCACAAAATCCTAGCTGCGAATCTGTGGCGCGGAAAGACATCGAGCAACTCCTTACCGCTGACCAAGCCAGGGAGTTGTTTAAGGTCCAGGACGGAAAGCTTGTGAATCTGGTCAGGCGTGGCAGCAGGGCCATGCCTGGCATGTTTGCAGGATCTCCAAACAGCGACGGCTACCTTCGCGTGAAGATCAACAATGTTGCTTTTCGGGTGCATCGCGTTATCTGGCTGATCACCTACGGCGAATGGCCAGAAGGTCAGATCGACCACATTAACGGCGTTCGTGATGATAACCGCATTGAAAATCTGCGCGCCGTAAGCGTCGTAGGTAATCAGCAGAACCAGCACATGCGTGTTGACAACACTTCGGGCACGACCGGCGTGCGCCTGGAAAGTGGTGCCTGGACCGCAAAGATTCGAGTGCGCGGAAAGCGGCTGCACCTGGGGCGATTCAAATCTCTAGAGGAAGCCGCTGCCGCCCGTAAATCCGCTGAGCTTCTTTACGGATTCCACCCGAACCACGGGAGGACAGATTCTGAGCGTCGTAACGGCGCCAAATCGTTCGGCACCCATAGCATCATGAGGTCCGCATAATGGCCCGCGCTCGCAACATTAAGCCAGCCCTGTTCAAGAACGAAGTCCTCGGCGTGGCTGACCCCATGCTGACTCTGCTTTTTGAGGGTCTTTGGCTGCTCGCTGATAAGGCTGGGCGACTGGAAGATCGCCCTCTGCGCATTAAGGGTGAGCTTTTCCCCTATCGCGATGGTGTGGATATCGAAGGTCTTCTGTCTTGGCTTGCTAGGGAAGACTTCATCGTTCGATACACCGTGAGCGGTAAGCGCTATATCCAGGTGCAGAACTTCGACAAACATCAGAACCCGCATCGTAATGAGCCGGAGTCGATTATCCCTTCTGCGTCAGAGGGTTGTATCAGTACCGATTTTGGCGGGACTGCTTCTGCCAATCTCGGTAGCGCTCGGGCTGATTCTCTGATTCCTGATTCCGGATCCCTGACTGCTGATACCCGAAACACGTCAACGCCTACGGCATTGCCGACTCCGGCGAGTGACGACCTTTTCCCGAAGTTCTGGAAGCTGTACCCGAACAAGAAGGGCAAGGCGGCTGCGGAGAAGGCGTGGAAGAAACTCAAGGTCACTGACGACCTGTTCACCCTGATCGCCCAGGGCCTGGCCAAGCAGTGTGCCTCCCCCGGCTGGATCAAGGACAAAGGCCAATTCATCCCGCACCCGGCTACCTGGCTCAACGGCAAGCGCTGGGAAGACGAGGTCGAGGTTCCTGCTGACAACGTCCACCACCTGCCCACCAGTCGCCATCACGGCTTCGCTGAGCGCGACTACACCTCAGGCTTGAAGCGTCGGGAGGACGGCAGCTATGCGCTCTGAAAAAGTCGTCCAGATCGACCAAGGCGCGGTCGTTGCCCGTATCCAGCCAGCCGAATGCGAGAAGCACGGCGCCTTCGAGCAGAAGGTCACCATGCTGCTTGGCAAGGCACTGCGCAGTCATTGCCCTGAGTGCGCCCGAATTGCCAAGGAGGAGCGTGAGGCCCGCGCCGAGGCCGAGCAGGCCCTGAACGTTCGCCTGGCGATATCCCGCAAGCTGGGCGACTCGCTGATCCCCAAGCGCTTCGCGGACCGCTCACTGGCGAACTACAAGGCCGAACACAAGGGCCAGGCCGAGGCCCTGCGCTTCTGCCGGCACTACGTGAAGACCTTCGACCAGATCGCAGAGAACGGGCGCTGCATGGTGCTGCTGGGCAAGCCTGGCACCGGCAAGACCCACCTGGGCGCCGGCATGGCCAACGACCTGATGCGCAACACCTCGCATTCGGCTGTGTACCGCACTGTCGGATCGATCCTGCAGGCCATCCGCGCCACCTACGACCGCTCCAGCGAGGCGACCGAGGCGAGCATCCTGGCCAGCCTCATCGAACCCTCCCTGCTGGTACTGGACGAAGTCGGCGTGAGCAAGGAGCAGCCGAGCGACTTCGAGCTGACCACCCTGTTCGCGATCATCAACGGTCGGTACGAGCAGGTGAAGCCCACGGTGGTGATCTCCAACCTTGGCCCCGAGCAGTTGCCGGTGGCTATGGGCGAGCGCTGCGTCGATCGCCTGCGCGAGGGCGGGATGATCGTCGTGCCGTTCGAGTGGGAATCGCACCGCGGCAAGGAGGCCATCTGATGACCCCTGCACAAGAAATCACAGTCGCCCAGCTCAAGAGCCAGGGCTTCGCGCAGGTCGTGGAAGGCCGCGAAATCGTCCGCATGACCAAGGGCGCCGACCGCCGTGTCGTGATGGCAGATGGCAGCCAGAAGCGCGGGTATCACGTTGAGTTCAAGCGCGCCGGGCAGCCGGCCGGGGAGGGCGTATGAGCCTGTTCCAGTGTTACGCCTGTGGCTGCCGAGAGAACACGGCCACCAGCAATTTCTGGGTCCGCATGGAAGGGCAGTGGCGCGGCCTGCCAAGTCAGCCTTGGATGCTGTGCTCCGCATGCGATCCAAGCATCCGCGAATGGCACGGCGAGTTCGATCGCCTGTACCTGCCGAAAGGCGAGTTCTGCACCAACGCCCAGGGGAACCTTGAACACATCGCGACCGGGAAATCGGTATCGGACTTTCTGGCCGGGGAGAAGCACTGATGGACACCAACAAGATGCGCGAGCAGTTCGAGGTGTGGGCCGCAAAGAACTACGTCGTTCCGCCAGGAATTGGCCATTTGTTCGTTCGAGCCGAGATTGGTGATGGATACCGATTGAGCAACATCAACCACGCCTGGCGCGGGTGGCAAGCCTCCCGCGAGGCCGTGGTGGTGGATCTACCGCCCAAGATCAGCGCACACAACACCACCGAAAGCGGTTTTGTTCGGCCCGAGGCGGAGCACTACGACGAGGCAATTGACGACTGCCGCGAGGCCATCGAGGCCCAGGGTCTGAAGGTCGAGGTGCAGCCATGACCATCGACAAAGCCGAAATCATCAAGGCGCTGACTGGCAAGGAGCCTCCTTTCAAGTCTCCCTTTGTCGAGGGCCTAGAAGCTGCCGCCAATGGTACTGCGTGGACGCAGTGCCCGTATGTCGGAGCAAGCCAAGACTATGAGCGCTGCGAATGGCTGCGCGGACACAGCGCACATGGGAGGTGGTACGCATGACCATCGACAAGCAAAAACTGAAGGCGCTGGCTGAGGATGCAACACCTGGTCGCCATTACGATCGCCTTGAATCTGCTGGCGGAGGCATCAAGTACGAGTGCGCTGGCGACGATGGCTCTCTGGTGCTCAAGGTCGACCACAAGAACAATGAGTTCGGCTTTGTGGGCGACCGCGGTGAGGCTGACGAGGCATTTTTCCTTGCATGCAGTCCTGCCGCTGTCCTGGCCCTGCTCGCGGAGATCGAAGAAGACGCCATGCATATGCGCGCATTCGGGGAGGTGATGCGGTCCCAGGCTGAGCAGATCGACCAGCTCAAGGCCGAGAACGAAGACTACAAGTCCGGGCAGGAGCGCTATGAGCAGATCATTGAAGATCTCAAGGCTGAGAACGAGGCGCTGCGCAGGGATGCAGAGCGGTACCAGTGGCTGCGCCAAGGCATGGGGAAAGTGATCGTGGTCGAGCCTGACAACGCCGTTTCTTGTGACTGCGACCGGTATGAGGTTCTGCTCGAAAGCGAGGTCGATGACGCCGTGGATGCGGACATCGCCAAGGAGGCGGCCCATGACTGAGAAGATCAGCGTCAACAGCCAGGCCAAGCTCTCCGAGGCCGTGACCATGCTCACCCGTATGTTCCGCGACAAGAAGTTCGTCGTGGTCAGCATGCGCCCGGGCAAGGACCGGACCCTGGATCAAAACGCATTGTGGTTTGCGATGTACGACCGGATCGCCAAGAGCACCGAGATGGGAGACATCGAGGACGTGCGCCGGTACTGCAAGCTGCACTTCGGCGTGCCGATCATGCGCGCTGGCTGTGATGAGTTCCGCACCGGCTGGGCCGAGTCGTTCATCCACCTGCCGTATGAGGTGAAGCTTCGCCTGATGGGGCCTTGTGCGATGTTCGGGCCGGATGGTTTCCCGGTCACCCGACTGTTCGACCGGGCCCAGGGCTGCCAGTACACCGACCGCATCGTGGCCGAGTTCGCACCGCAGGGTGTGGTGTTCAGCGACTTGCTGAGCGAGGAGGCGGCATGAAGAGCCAGGAAGCAAATCTCAAGCGGAACAAGGACCAAGGCATTTTCGCAGCGCCCGGCTGGCGAGGGCGGTATGGCCATGGCCTGACGCGGCGCGGGGTGCAGTGCGTGGTTCTCGCCGCAACAGGAAAGAGCGGAAAGCAGATCGCTCGTGAGCTCGGCATTTCGCCGGGAACGGTCACCAGCAGGATGGCGGACGCCCGCCTGCACCTGGGAGCTTCCAACCGAACGGAATTGGTCGCTAAGGCAGTGGCGGCAGGGATCATCTACGCATCGGAGGCCGAGCCATGCGCGTAGTCAGCAAGAAGGTGCGTGAGAGCGCCCGCGGCCAGGACTGCACCGTCCGCATCCCCGGCAGCTGCAACTTCAACCCGGAGACCACCGTGCTGGCTCACCTGCCTTGCGGGCAGAAGGGCATGGGCATGAAGGGCTTCGACACCGTGGCGGTATACGCCTGCAGCGCCTGCCATGACGTGCTCGACGGTCGCGGGAAAGGTGAAGTGGACTGGTCCGACATGCCTCGGGCAATCGCTGAGACTCATGAGGCCCTGATTCGGGCCGGCATTTTGACCGTGAAAGGGGCTGCTTGATGGAACTGACACTACCGTGGCCACCGGCCGCATGCAGCCCTAACGCCCGGGTGCACTGGACCAGGAAGAGCAAGGCGGCCAAGTCCTACCGGGCATCCTGCCACCTGCTGGCGAAGCAGGCCGGCATCAAGGCGCCGGAAGGTGACGCGCTGCTCATGCTCGAGTTTGTGCCGCCCGATCGGCGCCGGCGCGACGACGACAACTTGCTGGCGATGTTCAAGGCGGGCCGTGACGGCCTGGCAGATGCCCTGGGCATCGACGACAACGTGTTTGCCACCCAGATCAGAGTGAGCAAGGAAACGACCAAGGGCGGCGCCGTGCGCGTCCGTATCCAGGCCCAGGAGGCAGCAGCATGACACCAGCATGGGGATTCCTGATTTTGGCCACCCTCATGGTGGTGGGCGGCTTGTCGCTGTCCTGGGCGGGCGCAGTGCGCCGCAAGCGCAGCTACGAAGAATTCATTTTGAGCAAGGCCAAGCGGGCAGGGGGTGGGCAATGATCTATCGGGACGTGATTTCCGCAGTAATTCGAGCGCTGGCATCCGAGACGATCAACAGCGCTGGCGGCTGTGACTACACCCCAAAGGTGCAGTCCAGCAAGCTGAAGGGCGAGATCGTTGGCAAGGACGCGGCATTCCTGACTGACTGCTGGGTTTTCGGGAGGCTGCATTCCTGCTTGGATCAAAAGCATTGGCTGGCCCTGAATGCGCGCTACTCGACGCATATGGCTTCCAAGGTTGGTGCCATAGGCCGAATCGTTGCACACGTAACCTCGCCGGCGCCCAGGCTGTTCCTCACCAAGGCGGTGACCGCCTGGGCCTACCCGCAGCTTGGTGGCGCTGAGCGACCGGTCTCTCAAAAGGTGACGCTCGAGATTGACGAAGATGCCCCGGCTTGGCGAAAGGCCGCCGTGGCGAAAGCCCAACAGGCCATCAACACAAAGCTGAAGCAGCGCCAGGAAGCGCCGTGCGAAGGGGTCATCATCCTGCCCGCGCACAACTACGACATGAACACCTGGGATCTCGATGGAAACCCAGAGCGCACCCGCCGAGACTGGCGCCGCAAAATCTTCAAGGGGCTGGACAAGATGGTGGATGAAGCGCTGGTGGAGGCAGGCGAGATCCTGGGCAGCGAGGGGGTTTTGTTCGATGATCAAGATGCTGCATAAAGCCTATTGACATCACATGCCGCTTCGCCGAATATTCACCCATCCTGTCATTCCTGCGCTAGTTGAGGAGTGACCACAAAAGCCCGGCCATTGAGCCGGGCTTTTTATTGCCCGAATAGGCCCTCAAGAGGCCCTGAATTCCCAAGGACACCCCTATGGCCGAACCAACAAGCGCCGCCGCGAGCGTAGTGCTGGGCAAGTACGGGGTGGTGATGGCTGCATTCATCGGCTCGATCCTCTCACTAGGATTCCTGAAGGACCTAACCCGGTTCCAGGCCGCGACCGCGGTCGCCACCGGCTTCGGCTTCTCGGTCTACCTGACCCAGCCCGTTACCGCCTGGCTCGCCCCAAAGCTTGAACTCGCGGTCACCGATGACCTGCTGTGCGGGGTAGCGTTCGTGCTTGGCCTCACCGCCATGAACATCATCCCCGCGATCAAGGCTGCCATGGGGTCGTTCGTCACGGCGCGAGGTGCCTGATATGAACAACATCCTGGTTTCAGCGCTGACGGCCCTGGACGTGTTCCTGTGTGTCATGGTCGTGCTCGCTGCATGCGACTACCTGCGCAAGGTCCGCCCGGTGGATCAGCCGCTGCTGAGTGTCGCCTTCTACCTGGTGGCCATCGGCGGATTCGGTGCGTTCATCACCGCCCTGCAAGGGCATTGGGTGAACCCTTTTGGTGTGGTGCTCCACGCTGGGGTGGTTGCCTATGCCTGGGCTCGTCGCGGCCACGTCTTCAGCTGATCCGCGCCACAAAACAGAGGTGCGCCGTTTCGTGGCGCGAGGACAGGCAAATGGCATCGGTCACCGTGCTCATCGCTTGCCGCCATAAGTGGTGGCTCAAGTACTACCTGGCCGGCGTCCTCGTCATGGCCCGGCTGACTGGCCGAGAGCCATGCCCTGAGCGCTTCAGCTACTGGGTGGGGCGCGGCATCAAGATCGAGGTTCACCCTGAATGACCACTATCGCCTACAAGGACGGCGTTATCGCCTACGACTCCCGCCAGACCCGCAGTGGCTCCATCGTTTCCGATGACTGCCAAAAGCTCACCGTTGTGGATGGCGTCAGCTTCTTCCTGTCCGGTGCCGTATGCGACGAGAAGGCCCTGATTGCAGCCTACTTCGGCACGCCATCGCCGGTACCTGTCGAGTGCTCGGGCTACGTGGTGGATGGCGGCAGGTTGCAGATGGTGGGCCATGACGACAAGACTGGCGTATGGCGGCAGGACCTTGACCCGGCAAACCCTGACGCGATCGGCAGCGGCTCGGCCTATGCCCTGGCAGCAATGGACATGGGCGCAAGTGCCGAAGAGGCTGTGCGCGCCGCGATGAAGCGGGATATCTACACCGGCGGCAAGGTTCGGACTATGAGGATTGACCAGCATGGAAAGGCCAGTTCCTCCGGCTGATCTCCTTGAGCTGACCGAGCTATCGATGCTCGGAATCAGGCTTCAGCCAGCGCCCGAGGTGGGTGAATGGGTGCAGGCATCGATCCTCATTGAGGGTGGCGAGCTGCATAACCCTGACCATGCACACCTGATCGATGCGCCGCTGCGCTTCCTCTGGGCCTCAGCCTGCTTCGAGAAGCAAGGTCGAACCGTGGTAGGTCAGGCCGAGGCTGTGATGTTTCGAGCTGGCGGATGGCAGAAGGCCAGGCAAGAGCAGCAGATGATCGACTGGTTCGGCGAGGTACCGGGCTTCGTCATCACCCTTGCTGCCGATTACTGCTCCCAGTGCTCCGACACTGAGTTCTGTGCCCTCATCGAGCATGAGCTTTACCACATAGCCCAGAAGCTCGATCAGTACGGCGCGCCCAAGTTCACCCAGGACGGGCTGCCCAGCCTGACACTGCGTGGTCATGATGTGGAGGAGTTCGTCGGCGTGGTACGCCGCTACGGTCCGAGCCATGACGTACAGCAGCTGATCGACGCTGCAAGCCGGCCGCCCGAGGTGGCCAATATCAACATTGCGAGGGCCTGCGGAACCTGCCTGCTGAAGTCGGCGTAGTTTTGACAGGCGCTTGACGGAACCCAATCTATGGCAGCCCTGAGCAACGAGGTGAAGGCCTTCATCGTTCAGGCGCTGGCCTGCTTCGATACGCCATCTCAGGTGGCAGAGGCCGTCAAAAACGAATTCGGGCTTGTGGTGAGCCGCCAGTCGGTAGAAAGCCACGACCCAACCAAGCGCGCTGCGCACCGCCTGGCCAAGCGCTGGGTGATCCTGTTCGAGGACACTCGAAAGCGTTTCCGCGAAGAGACGGCAGAAATACCGATCGCCAACCGAGCCTACCGGCTGCGTGCGCTGGGCCGAATGGCCGAGAAAGCCGAGTCCATGAAGAACATGGCCCTGACCGCCCAGTTGCTGGAGCAGGCGGCCAAAGAGGTCGGTGATGTGTATGTGAACCGCAAACTCGAACCCGAAAAGCCCCTGGGCTCCCAGGCGGACCAGCAGCACGCCGTTGCTGAGTACAAGCTGGAGCCTGATGAGAATGTCCCCGCTACCCCGTACCTATGAGGCGCCGGTCAAGCTGACGCCAAAGCAGGCGAACATCTACGTGTGGGGCTTCCAGCGTAATGCGCGCTTCCGTGATGCGGTGTGCGGGCGTCGATTCGGCAAGACCTTCCTCGGTAAAGCCGAGATGCGCCGCGCGGCTCGCCTGGCTGCTGAGTGGGGCGTAAGCGTCGAGGATGAGATCTGGTACGCGGCTCCGACGCAGAAGCAGGCCCGCCGGGTCTTCTGGCGCCGACTGAAACAGGCTATCCCCCGCGAATGGCGTGAGTGCAAGCCGAACGAGTCGGACATGCTGATCACGCTCAAGAGCGGTCACCTGATCCGCTGTGTTGGCCTGGAGAACTACGACGACCTGCGAGGCTCTGGCCTGTTCTTCGTCCTGGTGGATGAGTGGGCGGATTGCAAGTGGGCGGCCTGGGAGGAAGTGCTGCGCCCGATGCTGTCGACGTGTGAGTACGTCATACCGGGCGTCGGCAAGTGCAAGGGCGGTCATGCTCTGCGCATCGGCACCCCCAAGGGCTTCAACCACTGTTACGACACATACCGCGATGGGCAGAAAGACGGCGAGCCAGACCACAAGAGCTGGCTCTATACCTCGCTGCAGGGCGGAAACGTCCCGGCCGAGGAGCTGGATGCGGCCCGCCGTAAGATGGACCCTCGGACGTTCCGGCAAGAGTACGAAGCCAGCTTCGAGAACTACGCCGGGGTCGTCTACTACACGTTCAGTCGCACCGACTGCCGCACCAGCGAGCGAATCAAGCCGGGAGAGGCCCTGCACATCGGTATGGACTTCAACGTCATGAAGATGGCTGCGGTCGTGTATGTGGTCCGTGACGGCCTGCCGCTGGCCCTGGATGAGTTCCACTCGGTGCGGGATACGCCCGAGATGATCGAGAAGATTCAGGCGCGATTCCCTGGACATGGCGTGGCGGTCTATCCCGACGCCAGCGGCCAGAACACCAGCAGCAAGAACGCCAGCGAGTCGGACCTGTCCCTGCTGCGCAAGGCTGGCTTCACGGTGATCGTGGACACCCAGAACCCAAGCGTCAAAGACCGGGTTAACTCGGTCAACGCCATGTTCATGAACGCATACGGCGAGCGCCGGCTGATGGTCAACATCGACCAATGCCCGCAGCTCACCCTCTGTCTTGAGCGACAGACCTACGACAAACACGGCGAGCCCGATAAAGACCCGAAGAAGGGTCACGACCACATGGTTGACGCCGCTGGCTACTTCATCGCCAAGCGCTTCCCGATCAACGTGGCGATGACTACGACCCAATCCCTGAGAATGTGAGCATGAGCGATAACCCGAGCTTCACCCTTCCAGCTGTCGACGAGATGCGCCGATACTGGGCGGTGATTTCGCCGCTCATGGGCGGAACGCTGGCGATGCGGGCTGCTGGACAAAAGCTGCTGCCCCGGTATCCAGCTGAGGACGAAGACGTCTACAAGGACCGCCTGGCCCAGTCCACGCTGCTCCCTGCCTATTCCGAGACGGTCGGTAACATGACCTCTCGCGTGTTCGCAGAGCCGCTGCAGGTTGGCGATGACGTGCCGCCAGAGATTGCCGAAATGGCCGTCGATATCGACCTGGCTGGCAATGACCTGAACAACTGGGCAGTGGAGTTCTTCCGCAACGGCCTGAGCCATGGCCTGTGCCATGCGCTGGTGGATCATCCTGCAGTGCAGGCTGGCCGCACGCGGGCAGAGGAGAAGGCCTCCGGGGTTCGCCCTTACACCGTGCTGGTGAAGCCTGAGCAAGTCCTGGGCTGGAAGTCCAACGGCAGCGTCCTGACCCACTTCCGCTACATCGAGATGATCGAGGAGGAGGATGGCGAGTTTGGGGTGGAATGCGTCCTGCAGATCCGGGTGCTTGAGCCTGGCCTGTGGTGGACCTACCGTGTCGCCAAGAATGGCGGGGCCTGGGCGATCCATGACGAAGGCGTCACCAGCCTGGACCACATCCCGCTGGTCACCTTCTACACCGGTCGCACTGGCTTCATGACGGCCAAGCCGCCGCTGCTCGAACTGGCCCACCTGAACGTCAAGCACTGGCAGAGCCAGAGCGACCAAGACAATATCCTGCACGTCATTCGGGTGCCGATCCTGGCCCGTATCGGTGTTCAGCCGCTGTACGACAACCAAGGCAAGCCGGTACCGCCTGAGTTCAAGGTGGGCACTGGATCGCTGACCGACCTGCCCAAGGACGGTGACCTCAAGTACGTCGAGCACACCGGCAAGGCTGTCGAGTCTGGGCGCACCGCGCTTCAGGACCTGCTGGACGAGATGCGCATGGCCGGCGCCAAGCTGCTCACCCCGGACAAGTCCACGACGAAGACCGCCACCCAGGCCGAGGAAGAGGCCGCGCAGGAGCTTTCCCCGCTGGCGCGCATGGCGCACCAGTTCGCCGACTGCCTTGGGCAGCTGCTCCAGTACATGGCCGAGTATCGCGGCCTGAGTGACGGCGGCAGCGTCGAGATGCGCGGCAACTTCGACGTCGACTACATGCCAGAAGTGTCGCTGCCTACCCTGGTCTCCATGGCCAACGCCGGGATGATCTCGAAAGAGACCCTGTTCGCCGAGATGCAGCGCCGTGGCGTGATCAGCGACGAATACGACTGGGCGGAAGAGCTGGCCAAGATTGACTCCCAAGGCCCAGCCCTTGGGGCGATCTGATGAAGACGGCAAACGAGCAGCTGATTGATGAGCTGATAGGGCATGAGGTCGATCTGTCCAGGTTGAGCAATGCCCAAGTCGTCGCGATCATCAAGATCCTGAACGGTAACGACACTGAGCTGCGTGCGGCGCTGGTGGCTGCCATCGAGGCGCTTGGCACTGACCTGAGCGCTTCGGCGGTGGATGCGGCGCTGTTTCGAGTCAACCAACTGAACAGCGACACCTTCGCCCAGGTTCGTCAGGCCATGGCTGCGCTGACCGATGGCGTGGCCACCTACGAGATCGCTTTCCAGCAAGGACTACTCCAGTCGATCGTGCCCGCCCTGGTGCAGGCCAAGTTCCCGATTCAGGTGGCGCAGTTCAGCCAGGTGAGGGCACAGGCCGCAGCCAGGCCATTCCAGGGGCGATTGCTGTCCGAATGGATGGATGGCATCGAGGCAGACCGAAAGGCGCTGATTCGCAACGCTGTGCGCGCTGGCGTGGTGAATGGCCAGACAACCCCCGAGATCGTGCGAACGATCATGGGCACCCGGGCCGAGAAGTACGCCGATGGGCTGATACATCGCTCACGGCGCGAGGTCGAGTCGGTTGTCCGTTCAGCCGTGTCGCACACCGCCGAGACAGCCAGTGACCGGGCTTTCGAAGCCAACAGCGACATCATCAGCCACGTTGAGTGGTTGAGCACCCTGGACAGCCGGACCTCAACCACTTGCCGTATCAGGGACAGGCTGCCGTACACGCTGGGCACGTATCAGCCCATCGGGCACAAGATCCCGTGGCTTGCCGGGCCAGGCCGCATCCACTTTTGCTGCCGCTCGACCAAGATCCCGATCCTCAAGAGTGCCTTGGCACTGGGAATCAGCGATACGGCAACACGGGCAAGCATGGATGGCCAGGTGCCGCAGCAGACCACCTACGCGCAATGGCTCGGCAGGCAGTCCTCAGCCCGCCAGGACGAGATCCTCGGACCTGAGCGCGGGAAGCTACTGCGCCAGGACAAGCTGAAGCTCGAAGACTTCTACAACGAGCGTGGGAAATTCCTCACCCTCGACGAGCTGCGCGAGCGGCTCAAGTAATTCCGCGCCACGAAACGCAACACCAGCATTTTGTGGCGCGCAATGCAGGCCTCGCTAAGCGCGGGGCTTTTTTCTGCCTGCGGTTCGGATGGACGGGGCGCAATGGGCCGGATGGCTCAACAACAGGCCGGATGGCCCAGAGAGACGAGATGAAACTTAAGACCGTTGAAGTGGATGGCAAGCAGTACGCAGTGATCGAAGATGGCAAGCCCGTCTACACAGATGACGACGGCAAGGACGTCGCATTCGATGCGGTCGGCACCCGCAACACCATCACCCGGCTGAATGCCGAGGCGAAGTCGCACCGTGAGCGCGCGGACGGCTTCGAGAATACTGCGAAGGCGTTCGAAGGCATCGAAGATGCTGCGGCCGCCAAGAAAGCCCTGGAGATCGTCGCCAACCTCGACGCCAAGAAGCTGGTGGATGCCGGCGAGATCGAGAAGGTGAAGGGCGAAATCAGCAAAGCCTTCCAAACCCAGCTGGATGAAGCCAACACCAAGGCGCAGGGCTTCGAGCAGCAGCTGTATGCCGAGAAGATCGGCGGCAGCTTCGCCCGCTCGCAGTACATCGCCGAGAAGATGGCTGTTCCTGCTGACATGGTCCAGGCCACCTTCGGCAGCAACTTCAAGATCGAGGAAGGCAAGGTCGTCGCCTACGACGCCCAGGGCCAGAAGATCTTCAGCCGCTCCCGCCCGGGTGAACTGGCCGACTTCAACGAAGCGCTCGAAACCCTCGTCTCGCAGTACCCGCACCGCGATCACATCCTCAAGGGCTCCGGCGCTCAAGGCACGGGTGCCCACACGACCAATGGTCAAAAGCCTCAGACCAAGGGAAACCTTGGCGGCGACAAGGCTGCGCGCCTGGAAGCCATCAAGGCCATGACCGCAGACGCATAAGGAAACGATATGTCTCTCTCGAACATGAAGGTGTTCAACGAATACCTCAAGCAAACCACCATCGAGACCCTGCAGCAGGACGTCGAGAAGTTCAACGCTGCCTCGGCCGGGGCTATCCGCCTCACCACTCAGGGCATCGACGGCGACTTCCTGCAGGAATCCTTCTGGGCTGGCCTGCACGGCGCTCAACGCCGCGTTGACCGCTACGCCGCCAACAGCTCGCAGGCATCGACCCCGCTTTCGCAGAAGCAGTACGACTCGGTGAAGATCGCCGGCGGCTTCGGCCCGATCATCTGGGAGCCTTCCCAGCTGTCCTGGGTGCAGAAGAACCCGGAGGAAGCGCTGGAGGTCATCAGCCGCAACCTGTCCGAATCGATCATGGCCGACCAGCTGAACACTGCGATCGCCGCCCTGGTGGCCGCCATCGGCAACCAGCCGACCGCTGTGAACGATGTCTCGGCCACCGCCGGCATCACCTACGTCGCCATCAACAACGCCCACGCGCTGTTTGGTGACGCCTCCCAGCGCCTGGTTGCCCAGGTCATGACCGGTGCCATGTACCACAAGTTGATGGGCCAGAACCTCGCCAACGCCGAGCGCCTGTTCCAGTTCAGCGGCGTGCAGGTGGTCGACATCCTGGGCAAGGCGGTGATCATCACCGACGCCGCCGCACTGTTCGAGTCCGGCACCCCGGACAAGCAGAAGGTGCTGAGCCTGGCCGATGGCGCGGCGATGGTGATGGATGGTTCCGACCTGATCACCAACATCGAGACCACCAACGGCAACCAGCGCATCGAGACCACCATGCAGGCCGATTACACCTTCGGCATGGGTCTCAAGGGCTACACCTGGGACACCACCAACGGTGGCAAGTCTCCTACCGACGCTGAGCTGGCGACCGGCTCCAACTGGGACCTGGTGGCGAACAGCATCAAGGCCTCGGCTGGCGTAATGACCATCGGTGACGCCGCGCAGTAATCGGCATAGCGCCCTTCGGGGCGCATTCAACTGGAGACAGACATGTCCGAAAAGATCGTTTACGAGAAACACCCGGTCTCTGCTGAGCGCAAGACTTACCTGCGGCAGAAGGGCTACAAGATCCTCGATGCGCGCTTCGCGCCTGAGGATTACAAACACCCGGAGCCGGTCAAGGAAGTGAAGGCCGGCAATGGTGGCAATGGCAAGACCGCAGCCGAGAAAAAGGCCGCAGCCGAAGCTGAGGCCAAGGAAAAGCTGCAGACTGCCCTGACCGCAAAGGGCATTGAGTTCTCGCCCGAGGCGAGCGCCGCTGACTTGCAGAAACTGCTGGATGAGGCCGCGTAATGACCACCTACATCACCGTCGAGCAGGTAGACGCCCTGCTTGGGCCGACCTGGGCGCCCGACGACCAGAAGGCCCGGGCGGTGCTGATGGCCAACACCTGGCTTACCAATCTCGGCCTGCCTGAGTTCGATCCGGTTCCGGATGACGTGATTCAGGCAGGCGCCGAGATCGCCCGAGAGGCTGCGGCGGGCAACATCTACGGCAGCAAGGAAACCGGCGTACTCAGCAAGTCGGTGGATGCTGACGGGGTGTCCAGCAGCAAGACCTATTCCGAGTACTCCCGAAACATCAGCGCGGGCGAATCGTTCGCCCTGGCGCTGCTGGCGCATTACCTGAACAGCAGCGGCCAGACCAAGATCGTGAGGGGCTGATATGGGGCTTCGCGATGAACTGCAGGCCGACCTTGCGGAAGCCTTCAATACGGACCTAGCCGACGCAGTGCTGGCCTTCACGGGCGAGTACATGGGGCCTGGCGTGTGGGATCCGGTCGGCGAGACCACAACCGCCCAGCCAGTAACGTACACGGGCCGTGGCGTGCTGTCCCGCTACGAAGATAGCCGGATCGACAATGTGAACATCCTGGTCGGCGACCTGCGCCTCACCGCGCTTGCCAACGAGGTCACCGATACCCCGGATGTTGGGCACAAGATCACCGCTCCCGATCTGATGGACCGGTCCAAGCAGGTGGTCTACCTGGTCAAGTCGGTGCGAGCTGATCCGGCCTCGGCCACCTACCGCGTACAACTGAGGAAGTGACCCATGGCCAGACGAGGCTGGAGCACACCGCCGAGCCTGTTCGCGGGCGTGGTCGAGGAGGCGCTCACGCAGCGCGTCCGGGTCATCGCCCTGGCCATGCTCAACGAGATCGTGCTGCGGTCTCCGGTCGACACCGGGCGGTTCCGGGGCAACAACATCGTGAGCGTCGGCGCCCCGGTCTACACGTCCACCACCAACGTGGACAAGAGCGGCAGCGAGACTATCCAGCGCGGCCTGTCCGCCATGAGCGGGCTTGAGCCGTACACGCAGGTGTTCATCCAGAACTCGCTACCGTACGCCACCGCCCTCGAAGGCGGTCATTCGAAACAGGCTCCGGCCGGCATCTACGCCGTTTCATTCCACAGCGTTTCCCAGGCCTATAGCTCATGACCTTCGAACAGATCCGCGCCATCGTCATTGGCCGCATGCAGCAGTGGTCCGGCATCCCATCCGCGAACGTGGACTACCCGAACAACGTGGCGCCATTCGACCCGGCTGGGATGACCATCTGGGCCCGCCTGGCTGATATCCCTGGCCTGAGCAGCACGCCAGAGGTCGGCAACGGGCCTAGCGTGCGCCGCACTGGCGTACTTGTGATTCAGCTGTTCGTGCCGAGCTACAAGGGCACGCTGGCCATAACCAGGGCCGCCGACACGCTGGTGCAGCACTTTGAGTTCTACAGCGATCCGACCGGGCCATTCGACTGCTACGCGGCATCTGCTGCGACGATTGGCGATGACGGCCATGGCTGGTACCAGGTCAACGTTTCAATACCCTATCGCGCCTACTGAGAGGCAAGCATGTCCAAGACAACCGTGGAGCTGCACCGCAGCTTGATCCGCGCGGCTAAGGCTGCGCTTGCCGCCTGGGAGCGCTGGCTTTCAGCGAAGGAGGGCGGCGATGCAAGTCCGAATTGACGGTAAGCTCGTCGAGCGATCCAGCTACTTCGTCCGGGATAACGAACGCGGTCCTTTCGGTAGCGCCACAGGCGAAGAGCCTGATCTTCTTGATGGGGAGCAGGTTGTGTGGGCGCTTGGAGAACCGGTTCCAACCATCATCAGGGTGCGCAGCCATGAGTGAGAGCATGACCATTGACCAGGTGCGCGAAGAGCGCCGCATCCTGTCCGATCAGATCCATGGCGCCGTCAAGGCCTTCAACGAGAAGACCGGGCTTAGCGTCGAGTTCGTCAATCTGCAGTACGTCGACCTCACCAGCTTCGGCGAAGTTAGCCGAAAAGTCCTGACCTCCGTCGAGGTCGAGCTGAACATCTGAACAACCTGAACCACCGGGCACGCTGACCAGACACGCCGAAAGGCCCCTCTGATCGCAACGCCTCCCCGGATCACTACGATCTAAGGAGGCACCGATGAGTTCGGGCGCAAAAGTATCGACCGCGTGGAAGCGCGAAGTCACCCCAGGAGTCACCCCGGCAGGCAACTGGAACGTGCTGACTCGAGTCAGCTTCGGTCTTCTGCCGACCTACAACAGCGAAGAGAACAACGAGATTGGCATTGACCGCATGGCTCAGGGCACCACCCAGACCACTGTAGACGTCGGTGGCGACGTAGAGACCAAGCTGCGTTACGGCGCGCTGGACGACTTCATGGCCTCGTGCTTCGGTGCGGACTGGGTCGGAAACCAGCTGACTATGGGCAACCAGCGCATCACCTTCTCGATTGGCTCCTACGCCAGCGACATCGGGGTGGCGGCGATCGCGCGCGGTGCACAAGTCGCCACGATGAACTTCGAGATCCCGAGTGATAACGAGATCACTGTCACCACCACCTTTGCCGCCACGTCGTGGCAGGACAAGGCCGACAACACCTCGTTTATCGTCAATCCGCAGGCAGAGGCAAAGCAGCGCCGCTACGGCTTCAAGGACGTGAGCGGCCTCAAAATCAATGGTGAGCAGCTTGGCGAGGACAACGCCTGTGTCGATAGCTTCAACCTGCAGTTCGACAACGGCGTGCAGACCCAGCGCTGCATCGGTAATGGCAACCCGTTCCCTGGCAACATCATCCCTACCATCTTCACCCCGTCGGGATCGATCACGATCAGTTGGTCAAAAAAAGCGTATGAATTCTGGAAGGCGCAGCAAACCAGCAGTGCACTGAGTTTTGAGTTCACGCTGAACAACGCAGATGGGGGCTACACCTTCAAGCTGCCGGAGATGGAGGTCAGTGGTGATTGGCCTGACGGCGGCGCCACCGACATCATCCAGGTTGAGTTGAGCTACACCGGTCGCCGCGTGCCGCCAACAATCACCCGCACACCGGCTCCGATCACTGTAAGCACCGTGACCGTGTCGCCGACCACTGCCAGCGTTGCCGTCGGCCAGACTCGAGATCTGGAGGTGCTGGTCGCTCCTGTTGGTGCGAGTCAGCAGGTCACCTGGTCCAGCTCTGACGCTACCAAGGCGACTGTCAGCCAGACCGGACTGGTCACGGCTGTTGCCGTCGGCACAGCCACCATCACCGCGTCCAGCGCAGCAGATCCGACCAAGAGCGGCACTGCAACTATCACGGTTACCGCTTAACCCTTTGCCCGGCGCGCCCTGCGGTGTGCGTCGGGCCTTTTACCGCAGAGGAATACCATGGCATTCACCATCGCAAAGAAGCCTGAGCTGGACATCAACGGCGAGCGCTGGGTTGAGTTCGCCCCAGGCGCAGAGATTCTGGTCGGCTCGATCGCCAATCCGCTCTACAAATCTCACCAGGCCCTGATCAACCGTCACCTGGCGGCAATCAATCAGCAGGCCCGCATCGGCACCGCTGAGTTCAGTTTGTCGGACATCCCTAACGTAGAGCTCGAGACCGATGATGACCTTTTCATCGAGTTGGCCGCGAAGCACCTGATCAAGGACTGGAAAGGGGTCGATGTTGAAGAGAAGCCTGGCGAGCCAGCGCCATACAGCCCTGAGCTGTGCATCCAGCTCATCAAGCAGATGAACAGCGTGTATTTCCTGGCCTTGCGCACTGGCAACGACATCGCCCGCCGAGTCGAGGAGAAGGCCGCAGCCACAGCGGAAAAGCAGTAGCGGCATACCTATGGGGGCGCGAGTGGGCAGGTGATGCCAACGAGAAGAAGCGCTGGAAGCATGAGCGCTTGGGATCTCGAGTGCCAGATGCTCCCGAGATTGACGGTGTGACTGCCGAGATACTTGAGGCTTACGCCTACATCAGCCGGTCCAGGCAGTATGTGGGCATGGTCGGCGCGCCTGCGCCGATCCCGCCTTCAGCCATCACCGAATACCTCGATCGCTATCCATCAGCGATATGCCGCGAAGAGCTCGACGCAGCCGTGTTTGCCCTTGATGACCAGTTCCGTAAGCACTGGGACGAGGAGCACGAGAAGGCCCAGGAGGCGGCGGGCAAAAGCAGGCCGAATAAGCGGTGAGTGCGCCACTCCTGTGGTGTGGTAGATTCACGCTATCTCTTTGGAGGAAGCCATGAATCGACTGATGCTGATCGCTGCTCTCTGCCTGCTGCCAGGCGGCGCCACCTTTGCAAAAGCACCGGATCAGTGCGAGAAGATTTCCGACCTGGCTGCCGAGGCCATGAAGGCGCGCCAAGACGGTGATTTGCTGAAGGACGCCATCAGGTCGGTCGGTGACGGCAGCAAGTTTTCAGAAGGAATGGTGATGAAAGCCTACCAGGTCAGGGTTTTCGAGGACTCCAAGGAGCGGGCAACCGCTATATCCGAGTTCCAGAATGCTGCTTACAGAGAGTGCTACGACGCGCACAACTGAACAACGACTCAATAAAGAACCCGCCTTGAGCGGGTTTTTTTATGCCCGGAGAATGACATGGCTCAGGAATCCCGCCTGGCGGTAACGATCGACTCGCGGGGCGCCAAGCGCAATGCTGACGACCTTAAAGATTCCCTTGAGGGTGTGGAACGGGCTGGCGATGGCGCCACTAAGAGCACCGAAGGATTGTCTTCAAGCCTTGACGAGCAGCGAAAGGAGCTGTCGCAGCTGCTGGGTCAGATCAATCCAACGGTAGCAGCGCTCGGCCGGCTGGATGACATGCAGGAGAAGCTTGCCAAATACAAGAAGGCCGGCATCGTCGAGAGCGACACTTTCGTCGAGTACACCCAGCGGATCAACACTTTGCGGGATGCTCTAGGCGAATCAGCTGAAAGCATGAACAGGACCGGCATGTCGGCTAAGGCCATGCGCAACAATCTGAACATGCTTCCAGCGCAGTTCACTGACATCGCGGTAAGTCTTCAGGCTGGCCAGGCCCCACTGACGGTATTGCTGCAGCAGGGCGGACAGCTTAAGGACATGTTCGGCGGTATCGGCCCTGCTGCCAAGGCAATGGGTGGATACATCCTTGGCCTGGTAAACCCCTTCACCCTTGCAGCAGCTGCCGCTGGCGCGCTCGCTTTGGCATATTACAAAGGCTCCGAGCAGTCGGACGCCTTGCGCGACAGCCTGATCCTGACCGGTAACTTTTCGAAGGCATCCGAAGCCCAGCTGATCAGCCTGGCAGATTCGGCTGACCAGGTGACAGGCACGTTTGGGCAGGCGGCCGGCGCACTGGCGCAGTTGACCGCCGCCGGCACGAACACCACCGGCAACCTGAAGTTGATCACGACGACCGCTGTAGAGATGCAGCGCGTCACCGGAAAGGCGGTAGAGGATACGGTCGCCGAGTTCATCAAGCTGGGCAAGGACCCGGTCGCCGGCATCGTTGAGCTGGATGAGAAATACCGATTCTTGACCGCGTCGGTTTACGCTCAGATCAAGGCGCTTTCGGATCAAGGCAACGCCGTGGCAGCCGCCGACCTGGCGGAGCGCACCTACGCCGAAGCCATGGGGCAGCGCACGGCAAAGATCCGGGAGAACCTGGGCCTGATCGAGCGCGGATGGCTCAACATCAAGGATGCGACGAACGAGGTCCTGGACGCTTTCGCCAGCATCGGCCGCAAGAGCGTGGAGAGCGAAGAGAAGGCCATTACCCAGCTGCAACAGAAAATCGCTTACCTCCAAAGCACGCTCGACACCGCATATGAGGACAACGACGCCAGGGCGCGTATTGCGAGCCTTCAAGAAGAGCTGAAGAAGCGCCAGGACATCAAGCAGGTCAACGCTGCCACTCTGGAGGAGGAAGAAAAGCGGCGCCGTATCCAGGAGGAGGGGCGGAAAGGTCTGCAGGACCTGGACACGAGCTACAAGAGCGCACTGACCCAGACTCAGCGGCTCAACAAGGAGTTAACCGATCTCGATAAGGCGCGGGCCAAGGCGGTGGCGGCTGGAGTGTTCACCGCCGCCGAGGAAGCGAAATACGCCCAGTCGCGCAAGAACATCGAGAAAGAGATTGCCGACATCAAGGAGCGAGAGGCGAAGAAGAACACGCCGAAGGGCGCCAACAAAGGAGTGTCGGAAGCTGAAACCACGTTCGCGCGCCTGTACAACCAATATGACCCCGCCGCCCAAGCAGCGCGCACGCTGACCAAGGAGCAGGGCCAGCTGGATCTCGCCTTGAGCAAAGGCAAGATCAGCCAGGAGGAATATGGCAAGGCGCTGGCCCAGGCCTCCATCAACTATGCCGCCGCCATCAAGGGCGCCCAAGGTCTCACCCAGGCCGAGCAGTACCGTGCGCAGCTTGAGCGGCAGCTTGCCGGTCAGCGCAACGAGTACAGCGTAGCTGCCGCTGGTGTCGGCATGGGTGATCTTCAGTCGCAGCGCCTACAGCAGCGTGTTCAGCTGGAGCAGCAGACCAACGACCGCATCCTTCAGCTGCGCACCGAACTGGCCAACGCCACGACGGAGAAGCAGCGCCAGGACCTGCAGGCCCAGATCGATCTGACCAACGAGTTCCTGCCACGTCAGTTGGAGGCGCTGCAGAACGGTTGGGCTCAGATGGACCAGGCCATGATGAACCCGATCAATGGGTGGACTGCCGCGGTGCAGAACTTCGGCAATCAGGCCATGAACGTGGCCGGGCAGACGCAATCGGTCTTCTCGACGGCGTTCGGATCGGTTACGCAGGGCCTGACGGACGACATCATGAACCTGAACCTGTCGTTCCAGAGCTTGGGTGAGCTGGGCAAGAACGTCCTTCGCGATGTTGTGGCCGGGTTTGTGAGGATGGGCGTACAGATGGGGGTAAACGCGGCACTGGCCGCTACCCTCGGCACGGCTACGGCCGGCACATCCATCGCGCTGGCCGGTACCACGGCTGCAGCCTGGGCGCCAGCTGCTGCGCTCGCATCGTTGGCCAGCTTTGGTGGCAACTCCATTCCTGCTGCGGCAGCCCTGACCTCGACCACTGCCCTGGCTACCACCCTGGCAGCGGTTCCCGGCTTTGCCACCGGCGGCTACTTCACTGGATCAGGCACAGGCACATCCGACAGCAACCTGGCCAAGCTCAGCAACGGCGAGTTCATTGTCAACGCTGCGGCTACACGGAAGAACAGGGCCCTCCTTGAGGCGATCAATTCCGGAGAGCGTGTTTCGACTGGCAGCGGAACTGGCTCTGGTGGTGGCGCGTCGGCAATGCCTCAGCCAATCGTCCAGATTTTTGAGGATCCATCGCGTGCCGGTACATCACAGGTGACCAGGGAAGGGAACCAGGACTTCATCAAGGTATGGGTGGCCAGCGTCATGGGTGACGGTGAGGCAGACCAGGCCCTGCGGGCGAAATACGGACTTCAAGGGGTTGGTTCATGATCGAGTACCCAGTAGAACTGCCGCTACCGCTGCAGGATGGATACGCGCTGGACACCCCTGTCGACCCGATGCTGCGGACATCGATGCAGTCTGGGCGGGCAAGGCAGCGGCTGAATTTCGATGAAGTACCGTACCTGATCAACGCCAAATGGAACTGCGACCGCAACCAGATGGCGTTCTTCCAAGGGTGGTACGCCCGCGAGCTGGTGCAGGGGGTTGAGTGGTTCAAAGCCACCCTCCTGACGCCAATCGGCTTCATGGAATACGAGTGCAGGTTTACGGGCCACTACACTGGGCCGTCGCTGGTTCAGGTCAGCCGCTGGGAATTTTCAGCGGTCCTTGAGCTGCGCGAGCCGCCACTCATGAACCCTGGCTGGGAGGAGTTCCCGCAGTACTGGTTCATGATGAACATCATCGACCTGGCGCTTAACCGCGAATGGCCGCTGATGCACTTCGACTACCCGACCTATGCGGCCGCCATGGCTGTTATCAGGACCCTGAGGCCTGGCCTGCAGATCACGATTGAGGCAGACGAAACGCAAGGTGGCCAGCACGCCGTATACAACGTGGTGCGCGCCGACAGCCCGTCGCTCAGCCTCGACTTCATGGCCCAGGTCTACAAGGTTGGGCAGCCAAACGACTACCTGGTGCTGGTGAGGGCCTATGGAAGCTAAAGCATTCGGGGATCTGATCAATTTTTCGAGGTCTACGGTTGCGTCGTATTTCAATGCAGCCGGGCTGCTTGTACAAGCCGCTGTCAATGAGCCGCGCTTTGATTACGACGCCGCAACTTTGCAGCCCAGGGGTTTGCTGTTGGAGCCCCAGCGACAAAACACCCTTACCTTTTCCCAGGACTTCAGCAACTCCGCATGGGTGAAAAGTCGTTCTACGACCACCTTGTCTGGCGCGGCTCCAGATGGGAGTCCCACGGCGTGGTCTGTCGCAGGCAACGGTGTTGCGGGTGATTCCTACCTGTTCAGAAGTTCGCAAAGCTGGTTGTCAGGCACCGCCTATGCGTTCAGCCTGTTCGCCAAAGCTGGCTCCGGCACTGTGCTTTCATTGCGGCTGCCAACTGACGCTTTCGGTATTGCGATAATTGTAAGCTTCGACCTGAGTGGCGACGGTTCGTTTGTTGTCGGCTCAGGAAGTGCCACTACAGTAGCGCAAATTATCAAGTTGGCTAACGGGTGGTTCAAGTGTTGTGTTATGGCAACCACGACTGCAGTTGGTGGGGGTAACTGGATCGCCATAAACCTAGGAACCACTACAACTAGCTCGTTCCTTATATGGGGGGCACAGCTGGAAGTGGGAGCGTGGCATTCATCCTACATCGCCACCACTACCGCTGCGGTATCTCGCAACGCCGATGTCGCATACGTTGATGTCGGGGCATGGCTCAAGGGCGGTGAGGGCACTCTGTTCACGGAAGCCTATGCGTCGAGTGGGCAGACTTTTGTAGGTTCGCTGGGATCTACCACCATTTCAGGTCCACGCGTAGCAAACTGGAAGAGCGCCACAGGGCTGCTGAATAGCCAGATAGTTGCAGATGACGGGTCTACATCATTTTCTGCCAGCATGGCCACCGTCACGCCTGGGGTGCTCATGAAACAGGCAGTAGCCTACAGTAGAAATGATTTCCAGGCCGCCGCAAATGGCGCGCTGTCGCTGGTTGATACGTCTGGTGAAGTACCGACGCCATCGCGCCTTTCACTGGGCGCACGGGGTATTTCGGGTGACGTGCTCAACGGGCATTTGCGCCAGCTTAAATACTACCCATACCGGCTCAGCGCCTCAGAACTTCAAGCGATCACCTCATGACGATACTCGAAGATACCTACCGCGAGGCAATTGCCTCTGGCGGTAAGGAAGCGTTCGTCCGCACGTTGGAGATCACTTGCCCAGCTTGGGATTCGCCGGTGCTTATCTGCAACGGCTTTAAGGACCGGGTATGCGGTACAGAGGATGGGCGCCTGCTCACCTTTACAGCGGCCAATATCGGCATCGCGCTACCGCAGAAGAACAACAAGGGTAATCAGGCCCTGGCCTTTGCGGTGGACAACACAACAGGCGAGGTCCAGCGCAAAGCTGACCAGGCCTTGGACGGCAATGCCCGGGTCACTGCGATTTATCGGGTCTACCTGGCCAGCGACACCTCAGCGCCGTGCGAAAGGCCATACCGAATGAGCGTAGACAGCGACTCGTTCGAGCAGAACCAGGCAACGCTCCAGTGCGGTTTCTTCGATGTTATCGGCACTGGCTGGCCGCGCGCGCTCTACACAACCAGGTTCGTCCCAGGCCTCACCTACCTCTAAAGGTTTCCCTCATGGAATGGATCAACACATACCTGTCCTGCAGGTATGAGGACGGCGCTCGCGGTCCAGAAATGTTCGATTGCTGGGGTTTGGTGCGGGACGCACGCCATCGGCACCAGGGTAAGCGCCTGTTGCCCAGCTGGGGGCATGTCCGCAACACAGAGCCGAAGGAGTTCACCCGTGCCTACCGGGCAGAAGCCGAGCACATGCAGGTTTGCCAACCAGAGCCTGGGGCAATCGCTGCAGTCATGCGCGGCCACATCTGTGTGCACGTGGCCCTGGTTGTTGAGGCCGGCGGCCGGCTCAAGGTCCTGGAGATCAATCCAGCGCGCGGTGCCCGGTGTCTGCCGCTGGCGCAGTGGGCGCGAGACCACAACACCGTCATCTACTACCGGGACCGACAATGATCGAAGTATTCCCTAACAAGATCGTGCCGTTCCCGGCCGAGACTTATCAGGTTGAGGCACGCCAGAGCCTGCTGGACTGGTTCCATGCCGATGGCTTGCCGGAACAGGTAGAGCCCGCCGCGCTGCCATTGAGCGTCTTCGTCAACGGTGAGCGTGCGCTACCCACGCAGTGGGCGAAGATCGAGTTCGGGCCTGAAGATCGTGTCGAGATCTACCGAGAGCCGAAGGGCACCGACCCGTTCTCGATCACCCTCGCCCTGGTGTTCGGCGCCAAAGCAGTGCTTGGCGCGCTGATGCCGAAGATGCCCTCGTTGAACAGCGGCGGCAACACCAAGCGAGGTGACGATCTTGGTCTGGCTACGGTGAAAGGCAACCAGGTGAAGCTGAATGCCGTGATCCGTGAGATCGCCGGACGGCAGCGCCCTTACCCGGATTACGCCCTCCCGCCGAACCGTTACTTCGATGACCCACGCTCTCAGTGGATCGAGATGCTGTTGGTCGTAGGGCGGGGTAGCTATGACATCCCATTGAGCAGCGTGCTCATTGGCGATACGCCTGTCATTTCGTTGGGCGCCGATGCCCAGATGGTCATCTATCAACCTGGAGACGACCTTTCATACGAGGCCGCAGCCAAGTGGTGGCACTCGGCGCCAGAAGTCGGTGCCACCTCAACCGGCACCGCAGGCATTGAGCTGAAGGCAACATATGCCGTAAACCCCGTTCCGACAGCTCAGTCATTCCGGTTTGCCGGTTATACCGTCACGGTGCCAACTGGCGCCGGGCAGTTCCCGGAAGGCTGGGCAGCTGGGATGCTTGTGCGCATTGAGGTCTCGTATCCGTACGACGTCATCGATGGCGGTGCAGCGCGAGACATCATTCGCGGAAACCTTGATCAGATCGCGCCGTACGTGGGCATGCCGGTCGAGATCACAGGCGCTAACGCTGGCAATTACACCGTAGCCAGCTTTACCCCTGGTGTTGGCAGCGCGCCCGATGAGATGACCCTAGACTGGCAGGGTGGCGGACCAGCCACGGGGCTACAGGCCGGGTCAGCCCTGCAGATGGGGATAGGGTTCCGTGGGCTTCGGTATCGCATCACGGCGGCCAGTACGGCTTCCATCACGGTAGAACGGATCAATGCTGCTGGGGTAGCCGACACAACGTGGCCAGGCTTCGATGCGCTGACCACGGCCACTGCTGTGCTGCGCCTGGACGGATCAACCCAAGAGGGGGATTGGTCAGGCCCGTTCCCGGCCTGTCCTCCTGGCAAGACCACTCGACGCATCGCTTGGGATATCTTCTTCCCGCAAGGCCTGGTCCACGTAGGCGGTAAGGGTGACCTGAACTCACTAGAAGTGACTGTGGAAATGCAGTACCGGGACATCACCACTGCCGGCGCCTGGACTTCTGAGGTCAAGATTTATCAGGCCGCTACGCTCGACCAGCTCGGTTTCACCAACTACACCAATCTGCCTTCGGCTATCCGGCCAGAGGTGCGCATCCGCAGGATCGGCGCCAAGTCGACTAGCACCCAGGATGCGAACACCGTGCAATGGTATGGCCTGCGCTCCAACCTCGATGCGCCGATCAAGTATGACGGTGTCACCCTCATCGCCCTGCGCGTGAAAGGCGGCAACCGGATCGCTTCGCAGTCCGAGAGCCAGGTTTCCTGCATCGCCACGCGCAAGCTGCCAACCCGAAGAGGTGGAGCTTGGACTGAGCCCGAGCCAACCCGCGACATCTCCGCGTGGTTCGGCTACATCGCCCAGAGCGTCGGCTATTTGATCGAGGATGGAAATTCCGATATCGACCTGGATGAACTGGACCGTCTGCAAGCCATCTGGACTGCCCGCGGCGACTACTACGACAGGACGATCGAGTCGGCCAGCACGGTGAAGGCCTGCATGATCGAGGCCCTACAAGCAGGATTTGCGGAACTGACCATCGACCGTGGCCTCCTGCGACCCGTCAGGGATGAGAAGCGCGGCCCGGACTTCGATCACGAGTATTCCCCGCTATTCAACCCACAGGTCATGACCAAGCCGCTGAAGCGCGAGGCCGAGCACGTCACCGCCGATGACTTTGATGGCGTGGATGTTGAGTACCTCAGTTCTACCACCTGGCAGATAGAGACGATTGAGTGCCGACTGCCAGGGGATCTCGGCTTACGCACTGAGAAGATCAAGGTCGAGGGCATCAGCAATGAAACTCGGGCGTGGCGCTACGGCATGCGCCGGCGCCGGCAGCAGGTCTATCAACGCAAGCGCTACAGCTTCTCGACCGAACTGGATGCCCTGAACAGCGGGTACCTCGACTACGCATTGCTCGGCGACACCACCCCGGGGTACGGGCAGAGCGCCATGCTCAAGGGCTTCGCACCGATGGGAAGCCAGCAAATTCTGGTCTCTTCCGAGCGGCTCATCTGGACGCCTGGCGCCGAGCACTGGGTGGCGCTGCGCCGGAGAGATGGCAGCGCCTCCGGGCCGTATGTTGCAACCCGGGTTGATGACTATCGCATGACCATCAGCGGACTGGACTTCACTCCCGTGCTCGACAGTGCCATGGACCCGCCCGTCCTTCAGTTTGGGCCGAAGGCGATGTTCTGCTATCCGGCGCTCATCAAGGAAGTGAATCCCAGCGGCACCGTGAGCTGCAACGTAATGGCGGTGAACTACGACGAGCGCGTCTACCTCGATGACGACAACTTCCCGCCGGTCTAATCGGCTCAATTTGAGTATGCCCGCCATGAGCGGGCTTTTTTTCGCCTGGAGACAGCATGCGATACGACACCGGCAATCTTGTTGAACCATATGGATCGAGTGATCCGCGGGACCTGGACGACAATGCCAAGAACATGGACCTTGCGCTTAATGGTGAAAATCCATCCTGGACAGATAGAACCGGCGCACCTCGAAAGAGCTGGCGGGGCCTGGAGCAGCAAGTTACCGCCTACCTCATTGCTTCAGGATACGAGTCGGCCTACGTCTCTTACGCAGCTGGCGCCATCGTTCAACGTCAAACCCAGCTCGTTCAGCGAAACGGTGATCTCTACCGAGTGATCAACGCCGCTGACCTTCCGCTCACCTTATCTGGAACGTGGGCTACTGATTCGCCGAAGCTCCTTGCAGTCGGCGACCAGGCGCTGCGGCAGCAGCTCGGGGAAGGATTCCGGCAGAAGATCGACGGTAGCTTCTATCAGCCGAATGATGTGGATCTTTCGGGCTCTACCGACCAGAGCGCAAAGATTCTCGGCTACTTGAACACCTACAAGCGCGTCAGACTGCCGGCAGGTGCGATCAAGCTCTCCAATCTCATCGTTCCGAGCGGTTGTAGCCTTATTGGTGCCGGCAGGACTGATCTGAACCGAGTCACAAAGGCGTGGTTGCCAGGCGGAACCACGATCTTAGGGACAATCCAGGTTACTGGCTCCCAGGGCTGCGTGATTGGCGCCATGAACATCGATGCCTACGCATTGGGTGGAAACGCGCTCGCAGGTGTCAACTCGAGTACCCGTGACCACTACATCTACGAGGTCAACACCAGGGCAAATGACCACGGGCAACTGTGGGAGCAGAACGCCACTGGGGCAGCGCGTGGCAAAGGCGGCAATATCTTCGTGCGCGACTGCAAGCACTATGACGGGCCCAACGGCTTCGTCTCGAAGATGAAAGATGTCACGTTCCTACGGTGCCTTGCTTATGATGTTACTGTGCAGGCCCATGTGGCCGTGTCGGACAACATCAATGGTGCTGGCGTATACAGTCGAGCAGAGAACACCCAGTTCATCGACTGCGGCGGGGATGGCTGCAATATCGGCCTGACCATTTACTCTCGTGACGCATTTAGCGCTTCAAACGCGAATGGGGTGGCCGGTACCATTGGGACTTACTGGCGCGGCACACACACCAACGTTACCGCAGGCTTCATTCACGTCGGGTTGTTCCGTCCGGTGGACGCAGGCACCACGGCGCTGTTCAACGACCAGGTGACGATCGACGGCGGCCAGTATTTCAATGCCCCATTTTTTGGAATCAGGTTCGACGATGCCGCGCGCCCGCGAGTGCTGGCCGGGCACTTCCAGAACTGCGCTAACCCAATAGTCTACGGCGACCAGGTGGTCGATCCTTATGTTTCACCAGCGGTCAGCTGCTATGGATCGATCAACCCCGGCATCCTGTCGCCGTTCATCGTTGACGCGGGCACAGCCGCGGCGATCAATGTCGACATTGTGGGAAGCCTGCTAATCCTGCAGCGCAGTGCTGCATCCACCGTGACGCAATTGGTTACTTCGGCACGCACTCGACGGCTGAAGGTTTTGGTAGACGACAACGTGACAACCCTGGCCATCGCCGGTCGGGCCATTGCCGGTAAAGGTTCCACCATTGAGTTGTTATGGGATTCGGTTACATCGGCCTGGACGGTGATCGACGCTGGCAGTCAGCTTTCCGACTCAGAGGTTCCGTTCCCATACACCATCAACCTCAGTTTGTTCTGGCGCTCGAAAGCTGCCTACATCGAAATGACCGGTAACATCAACTTGCTGGATGTTTCAGGCTCAAACGTACCGAAGGGAACCACAGTTACGCTTCGCCTGAAGGCAAATGCAGCGTATAGCGTTAACAACTGGACTGGCGTCACTTGGGGGGCTATCACGCCGGTTGGAGCAATCGCAGCTGGTGTAACAGTAGTCATCCAGATGTACTACACGGGCTCGACATACCTGGTGGTTGCCGTAAATCGGTACTGACCCGTGTATATTGCGCGCATCGAATAAAGGAGTTGATGATGCGCGTCGCTGTTTTTCTTGCGTCAATGGCTTTCAGCCTTTCCAGCTTCGCTGGGCTCAAGTCGCAGTTGGATGACCACCTTGCATGCCCGGCGCCGGAGCCTGGGCAATATCGCATTCTGTTCATCGGCGACAGCATCACCCGCCACTCATTCAGCGAAGAGACTATTCGCAACCTCGGGTGGGGGCACGTATCCGGCATGGCCGCCACCAGCGACAAGATGGACTTCCCTGCCGTTGTTTCTCGTTTGATTCAGCAGGATCGAGGTCAGCCGGTTGTGCGCTGCTATCACACCTATGGCGGTGGCGGCAGCATTGCCGAGCGAATCCAAGGCTTCAAGAATGTTGTCGACACGAAGCCCGACTTGGTGGTGATCCAGCTCGGCGAGCACGATGATGCCGAGGCCGATGTCTACAAGTTCCGCTTCGACTATGGCCGACTTCTGGATCTGGCCAAAGGTATGAGTAGTCACCCTAAGGTGGTCGCGGTGGGCCCTTGGTATCCTTCAGCGCTGGAGTCGAACGGGATCTATCCTGCCGACCAGGTCAAAATCGACCAAGAAATGCGCTCAATCGCCTCGTTGAAGCGGGTCCCATACAGGTCCGTTTCTGACATTGCGGCGATCCTAGGGACGCAGGGCCGCGGCACGTCCGCCGGCGTAATGTGGCACCCGAATGACTATGGACACTCCCTGTACGCCCAAAAGATATTCGAGATGTACAAGCAAAACTGACCCTCATACCCAAACTCATACAGCCCGCCAAGCGCGGGCTTTTTTGTGCCTGGAGAAAACATGGCCAGACTCACCGACGCCCAGGCCGGAGGAGCGAACGTGCTCCGGTTTCTGGATCTCATCGCCTTTTCAGAGGGCACCTCGACCGTCAAGGCGAGCGAAGACGGTTACAACGTGTTGTATGGCAAAGGCCTGTTCCAAGGCTATGCCGATCACCCGCGACGGCTTATCACACTGCCCATCAACGGAAAGTCGGTGACCAGCAGCGCGGCCGGCCGATACCAGTTCCTCGCGGGTACATGGGATGAAGTCGTCTCCAAGTATGGTTTCAAGGGGCGCTTCACGCCCGAGGCCCAGGACCTAGCCGCGATCAAGAAGCTAGGCGAGCGCGGCGCCCTGCGGCTAATCAAGGATGGCCGTATTTCCGAGGCGATCGCCAAGTGCTCAAGGGAATGGGCCAGTTTCCCCGGGAACAACTACGGACAGAATCCGCACAAGTTGGAAAAGCTCT
The DNA here is from genome assembly GCF_001320565.1 of Pseudomonas sp. NBRC 111132. Classification (NCBI taxonomy): domain Bacteria; kingdom Pseudomonadati; phylum Pseudomonadota; class Gammaproteobacteria; order Pseudomonadales; family Pseudomonadaceae; genus Pseudomonas; species Pseudomonas sp. NBRC 111132. The sequence continues at coordinate 40,615 of NZ_BCBI01000021.1, read as the reverse complement.
TGGTCAAGTGGAAAGAGCTAGGCGGGGTGCTGGCATGACGATCAAGACGATTGGCCGCTGCCTGGGCCAGGCCGATGACGGTTCGCTCTGGTTCTTCTGTAGTGGGTGCAATCTCCCTCACAGCCTGAACGTGGGAGCGGGGCCTGGGCCGCGATGGGGCTACAACGGTAATGCCGAGTCACCCACCTTCACACCGTCGGTTCTGTCTCGGTACCGGATGGGCAGCAAGGAGACTATCTGCCACTCCTTCGTCACTGATGGTCGCATCCAGTACCTGAATGACTGCACGCATGGGCTGGCGGGCCAGACGGTCGACCTGCCGGACTGGGAGGCGTCATGGAACAGTTGGTGAGGCTTGTGCCGACTTGGTGCTGGTGGCTGATCGCTCTGGTGCTGTTCGCCGGCGGCCAGCAGTACCGGGTGGTGGTTGCCCAGGGCGAGACAGCCGAGGCTCGTACCGAACTGGCCGACTACCGCCTGGAGGTTTCAGAGCGCGACCGGCGCGCGACCGCCCAGGCCAGAACCGAAGAACAGCGCCGCCAGGCCGTGGCGGACGAAGCAGACAGGAAAGCAGATGAGAAATACACCGATCTTGAAGGCAGGGCTGCTGATGCTGAGTTTCGGGCTGTCGGCCTGCGTGGGGAAATCGCCCGACTGCGCGCCGGGCACCGAGCCACCTGCGATACCATCGCTGCCCAGCAACGCCAGGCAGGAACCTCTGCCGTCGTGGTGCTCGGGGGATTGCTTGAAGACTCTGACCGAATGGCGGGAGACCTCGCGACAGCGCTTGAGCGAAGCCGAATAGCCGGCCTGGCTTGTGAGGCGGTGGTCGACAGGATGAAGTCGACCCGCTGACCGGCAGTTGTCCACGAGCCGCTATGGTGGATACGATACTGTATCGATATACAGCATTGGTGCAGCATGTACTTTCTCCTCGTTCGCCGCCGCGTGAATGGCGTGGCCATCCCTTCCGATCAGCTCAGGAAGATCCAGCCCCTGCGGGCCGACATCCATATTGGCGACCACCACAGTGAGCCGCTGGGCCGGGTGTCGACCCAGGCTTGGGTGTTCAACCCCTCGCCCGGGCCAGACATCATCCCCCGGCTGCACGACGCCAAGGTCAATGGCATGGCCCAGCTCGGCATCAACATCAATGGCGTGGAGGAGGTCGACGGAGTGCTGTATGCGCAGTCGTGGTGGTGCAGGGCAGAATGAAGAATGGAATTCCACAGGCCTGGATGGCCGAGCTAAGCGATCAGGTTGCTCTGGTGACTGATCCTGATGGCCGCGCTGCGGTGCTCAGTGAGATGGCCTATGCCGCTCGCCGGCGGCTGGATGTCGATGACAATGACCTGGTCGACATGCTCGAGCTTGCCGAGGCAGGCAGGATGTGGGCGCTGATGGAGCACGAGGAGGCTTGGGCTATTGGTCTCTTCGGGGATTACGATCCTGACCACTATGGCGGACACCAGGTGATCAAGGGTTCCGGAAAACCGCCAAGCTGTGAGTAGCTATATAAAGGAAGGGAAACGGTCGGCAGAACGCCGGATGCAGGCCGAAGCCCGTGGGGAGATTTTCGGGGGGTTGTGAAAATTGGTTCTGCACAGTGCGGCACCGTTTGCAGCGAGCGCCCGCTCTATGCCTTGGATTTAAAGGCGTTTCGTACATCCCGCACGCATGGGGTGCAAGGGGTCGAGTGTTCGAATCACTCCGTCCCGACCAAATAATCCCAATGACTTAGCCACCCACGGGTGGCTTTTTCATTTTTGGGCATAGTAACTTTTCAAGTGACTTCGCCTTTTTCCTCATCCGATTCTGCTCTTCACAATTGTCAGTGCCGGCCCGCGCGAGTCGGTGGCCAATACCTTGTTTGCTGCATCAATCTTCTGACCAATCTCCGCTCCGGAGTAATGACGGGTCACGCTTCCGCTCTTGTGGCCAAGTAGCGACTTCCGATCTTCCAAACTCACAGCTGCTGCTTTCAGTCTACGTCCGAATGTATGCTTCAGGTCGTGAACCTTGATGGAAGCGAACCGGGTATTTCTTTCCGGCTTCGACCATGAACGCCGCAAGGTCGTGATGCCTTTGCTCATAGCGATGAAGGTGTCGCTGGTAGCGCTCTGAACCTCTAGCGGATACTTTTCTTCAGTATGACTTCGTCCTTGCCGCTAAAGCGGCTGACTTTGAAGGAGGAGGAGATGTTTAAATGAAAGGAAGGTTCTGCCAGCACATAGTTTGCGCCGAGCTCGAAATGATGAGGCTACAGGCGTAGCCTCGAATAAAGTGGGACGTTAGCGGAATACGCCGGACTCTTCTGCGCTTTCGAGCCTGTCTTCTCGAGGGTTCTTTTCAAAGCGCGCTACTTTTTTGTATATAAGGCGATCCTTTTCGTCGCTCTCCTTTGCGTCGTTGAAAACTTCAAGAGTATTGTCGTCAATGATTTTCACGTGCATTGACCCGGCGCTTTCATCGTCCCAGAGCTCCACGTACCCGACGCGCCCGCTTTGTCGCGCGTAAAGCTCATATGGAGCAGCTCGAACTTGCTCTTTGTCATAAATAAATCGCTGCATTCCGAAGTACAAGCCGTTGACGGCTCGATCACTGGTGACATTCGGTATGGGGTTCGGGATTGAAGTAATAATGAAGCCAGCCCCATTGTCAGCGGCCCACTTGTAACCCTCCATCACTTTCTCAAGGGCTTTAATTTGAGCGCCATATTCCCTGCTAGATCTATCCTGCGGTAGCTCCTGATACTGAAAATCCAGCCGGGCGAAAGCAGTGCTCGAGACGCCAAGGAGGCAGCTGAGCGCGATGGCAACTTTCAACGTCATTCCATTTTCCCCTGTTATTTGCGGCTGCATCAATGCGATGGCTTATTACCATTTTTGCTTGCTGAGGGGCCTTTTTCAATGCTTGACCACCCCGCCCATGTAGGCAGGGCTTAGCATACTTGGTCGCCATATCGTGGCAGTGGATAGAGGGGAGAGGGGTTACAGCGTAGGAGTACGGATGTGCTCCTTTCTGGGGTTTGCGCTGTGGCGCGAGGGGCTTGAGTTCCCTGACAACATTGGCAATTTGCCGATGGCGGAAATTACCCGCGAACAGTTCGAGCAGCGTTTCTACCATCGAGCGCTTGCCGGGCGTACACACGATGGCCTGCGCAATTACACCCATCAACTCGACGACTACCGTGATGGAGGTTCGCAGGCAGACGACGGAAAAGAGGCTTACGAGGCCATGATTGCCCCGGTGTTCGCCCTGACCTTGTCGTTGCTAGGGGCGCTGGTGCATATCGCCAAGAGCGCGTTGCTGGGTGTGCAGTTGAAGAGTGGTTGGCGCTTCAGGAGCCCTTTGTTCAAGGCATGTGCCATTGTAGCTGTGGTGCTGTTGGTACTGGCGTTGGGCAGGACTTTCATCAGTACCAGCCTGACGTCTCACCCCACTTACCAGGCCTGGACTGGCACTGCTGGCGAGCAGGGCAGCGGCACGCTGATGCTGGACACTATGATCAGGATGCAGACGCTTGCCTATCCGGTATTCAAAGTGCCCCTATCGATGATGGGTTACGTAGCCGCTGCGGCCAAGGATTGGAAGCGGCAGGCACCTGCTGTTCAGTAGTTTCTGCCACGCCTGCCCATCAGATGCCCAGGCAAAAAGAACTGCCACCGGCCTGGTTGGCCGAACTCGCGATTACTGCGCACCGACGCGGTGACTATTTTCATGTCGTGATCATTGTTGCTTGTTTGCGTTTGGATCGAAGTTGAATATCGTGCGCACAGCGACGTTATACATGCGCTCCATTTGGCGCTGGTTTTCCTCTGGATCACTCTCCGTGAACGGGTTGTTCTCATAGAACTTGAGAAACTCTGCGTACAACCGCAAGGCAGCTTTGGCATTGGCCCGATACGCAGGGGAATTATAAGCGGGCTTTTGTGTTGGCTTGAGCATCTCTTCGGGTATCACAGGTCGATTCAGATCGACGAACAAGCGTTTGATAGGGTCTGTTCCCTTCTTTTCCGCCACCTTGACCTCTGGCTCAGCTGCTTGTACGGGAGCTACTCGCACGGCAGCGCAGGTTTCCGGGTGATGATTTGAAACCATCCGGTAGGTCTGGGCCTTCAGCGCTACCTTGTACTTTGCACGACACCCGACACAGGTGCGCTCAAAAACAATATTGGAAAAATACTCCGCAGCCACTCGGGCAAACCTCTGGTCTGACACCCCCTCCCCGTAAGGCACCGGGTACCTGAGCACAGAATCCAGGAAAGATACGTCGCCCTGCACGCAAGCATCCGCCACCCGATTACCCAGTTCTTCGGCCAATTCTGCGTACAACGCCACACGATAGGCCTCGACCGAGGCCTTGCTTGTGGGGTTGTAGTCGTTATGAGGGCCTTCATCAAGAGAAAGTCGGTCGAAAAATGCCCGGCACTCCAACACCGAGGCATAGGCTGCATCGTAGTACCGCCCGCGCCGCCTTTGAGTACCAGGTACGAGCTCGCGGGTGCGAATCGCCACAATTCGGTCTGCGAGGTAACTGGTGAATTCGTTGTAGTTCATAGCACATCCTTGAGAGTGAGCTCAGGTTGACAAGAGCCTGATGCAGCGCCGCAAATTGGTTTATAACACTTTTGCCGTTTCAGCTTTGGGCTTCAGCGTTTTGTTCAGGGGCGAATTCATCTAACCCCGCCGCCACCCCGAAATGCCAATCAAATGTTTCCGTAGCACCTGCGCAATAGGGTGGATTTGCCTTGCTGCGCCTTCCCACTCGAAATACTACTTTAGGGATAGGCTCCGATTACACACAGAAATCCGAATTCCCCAATTTGGAATGCCTCGAGAACTTCACCGAGCAGCGCATCCCGCTCGCCCAGCTGGGCGAGTGTCGTTTCGGTCACGCATCGTTGGACCTGTCCACGGTAATTGATGGTTGCTTGGATAATGAGATCCAGCCGTACACAGGGCTGAATGATGGCAATTGGAGCTTGGATGGAGTATTACAAGGCACCGGCACGGAGCCGGGTCAAAAAGGAATTTGCAATGCAACAGACCGCCGTAGGGTCATTCGACATCACGCTGAATCCGCAACCCTTGAGCCGTGCTACTGAGAAATCTGGCCTCGGTCGATTGTCTTTGGACAAGCAGTTCAAGGGTGACCTGGACGCCACCAGTCAAGGTGAGATGTTGTCCTTTCGCAGCAGCGTTCCAGGTTCTGCCGGTTACGTGGAAACTGTGCAGGGAACCTTGCACGGTCGCAGCGGTAGTTTCGTACTTCAACACAGTTCGACCATGAACCGTGGGGCGCCCGTTCAGTCCATCACCGTCGTACCTGACTCCGGCACTGACGCGCTTTCTGGGCTAACAGGTAGCATGGTGACCACGATCACCGACAGGCATCACTCATACAAGTTTGAGTACATGCTACCCGATCAAAGCTGATTTGCATTTGCAGTCGTTCTGCGATGACGCAGTTTTGGCTTCACGGCTTGCCGTGACCGGTAAAGGAGCAGAGACGTGGGAATTAGCAATGTGTTCGTTCGCCCTATAGCTGCACGTGATTGGCCGTTATATCGGGATATGCGCTTGAGGGCTCTGCAAGACTCACCCGCTGCCTTCGCAAGTACCTACGCTTCTGAAGTGACCAGAAGTGATGACGATTGGGCGGCCCGTATCTCGGCTGTCGCAGCTTCGAAATACGCACAGGCGTTTTTGGCTTTTCAGCACGCTGAGCCTTGTGGTTTGGTGTGGTGTAAATCTTCAGAAGCGGCGTCAGGAGTCGTCGAGATTTTTCAGATGTGGGTGGAACCTGCCGTGCGAGGGGTCGGAGTCGGCCGGTCTCTGCTAGCAGAAGCTATTGCTTGGGCTGAAAGTCGCGGGGCGCAAACTGTCAGGTTAGGTGTGACGATCGCAGACTCCCCGGCGATGAGCTTGTACAGAAAAAGCGGATTTTGTGACAGCGGCTTACCAGAGCCTTTGCGAGAAGGTTCTATGTTGATGTCCCAGGCGATGGACCTGAATCTAGGATCACGCATTTAAGTCGGCCCCAATAGCTTAACTAACTTTAGGGTGAGCTCGGTCCCGCAGGGGCCCCGACTGCTATTTCCCGAGCGACCCAACTTTTGAACGCCTCCGCTACCGGCGAGGGGTGCATCATGCCTGATTGAGCCAGCACCACTTTTTGCGGTGATACGGCTTCCAGCAATGGCCGGCACAACAGCGGTGTGCCGTCATAACAGTGATCCCCAGCAGGCCGGGTGCATGAAAGCGCAACCCCATAGCCATGGGCGACCAGGCCACGTTGCATCTCGAAGGTCTGGGTATATTGCTGTGTACGCGGTTGCAGGTTATGCGCCCAAAACAGTGAAAGGAAATACTCGCGGGTTTGCGCGATATCCTCAAGAATCAAACACTCTTGCGCCAGTTCATGCAGCGGTATCGCGGCCAGGTGGGCGAGCCGATGGTCAGTGGCGATGAGCGCGTAGGGTTTCAATTCGGCCAACACCTGACGCGGCAGCGAGGGATCGAGGCCTATGTCATAGGTAAGCGCAAGCTCGGCTTTACCGGCGCTCAGATGGCGGTGCACGCCTGCCAGGTCGGTCTCGAACAGTGTTACCTCGACTTCGGGATACTGCTTGCGAAAGCTCGACAGCAGCCTGGGCGCGTAATAAGGGCCCAAGTCTTGAAAGCAGATAAGCGACAAGTTGCCGCGAAGTGAGCCTTGCACCGTATCCGCTTTTTGATTCATGGCGATGGCCATGCCAATGATATCGCGTGCCTGGGCGAGCAAGCGCGTGCCCGCTGAGGTCAGCTCCAGCCCACGGCTGACCTGGCGCCGGAACAGCCGCTCATTCAGCGCCTCTTCAAGCTGAGCAATGGCAACCGACACCGAGGGCTGTGAAACGTGCCGGGCTCTCGCTGCAGCGCTGATGCTGCCATGTTCGGCCACGGCCACGAAGTACTCGAGCTGCCTTAAAGAGAACCCTATCATTTTTTCCTATACTCAAAATTAGGAAATATATTCTTTTCCTATTGGTGCCAAAAAGCAATACTCGCTGTGCACCTTGCTTATTTCTCTTGAAAACTTGCGTGCGCCTGCCCCAATAAAAAGACTAAAGGGTGCTTTATGAATCAATACGCAGAATTCCAACTGAGCGATGAAACCATCGAGGCTTTTCAGCGTGACGGTGCTGTTTGCGTGCGTAACTTGTTTACGCCGGAAGAAGTTGCACTGCTCGAATCCGGCATTGAACAGAACTTGAAAACCCCAAGCGAGCGCGCCAAGGTGGCGAGTCGTCCTGATGACCCCGGTTGGTTCTTTGAAGACTTCTGTAATTGGGGCGATATCACCGCCTATCGTCAGTTCATCTTCGAGAGCCGGGTAGGGGGTGTTGCAGCCCAACTCATGAACAGCGAGACAGCCCGGCTTTATCACGATCACCTGCTGGTCAAGGAGCCTAATACGCGCCAGCGGACGCCCTGGCATCAGGACCAGCCCTATTACAACATCGATGGGCGCCAGAACTGCAGCATGTGGATGCCAATCGACCCTGTTGCGAGGGAGTCCACCCTCGAATTCGTGGGGGGCTCGCACCTGGGGCCGTGGCTGATGCCGCGCAGCTTTCTCGACAGCCAGGCGCAATGGTTCCCGGAAGGCAGCCTGGCTGACTTGCCGGACATCGAGGCCGATCGCAGTGCCTGGAACATTCTCGGCTGGGAACTCTCCCCAGGCGATGCCGTGTTCTTCCACATGCTGACCTTGCATGCCTCTGGAGGTGTCGGGGGCAATCGTCGGCGTCGTGCCTTCTCGGTGCGTTTCCTGGGTGACGACATTACTCATGCACCGCGCCAGTGGAAAACGTCGCCACAGTTTCCCGGGCTGGAAACGCAACTGGCCAGCGGCGCCAAGATGAACCATGAACTGTTCCCGGTGCTGTGGCCACGGGCTTGATGATTGAAATACTGCGTGCCTGATAAAACCGCGCAACCTGTGCGTTGTGCGGACCTGATAATAAAATCAAGAAGGTATCTATGAACGCTCAATCTTCACACCAGCTGAAGCGGGGTCTGTCTACCCGACATATTCGTTTCATGGCGTTAGGCTCCGCTATTGGCACCGGGCTTTTCTACGGTTCGGCATCGGCAATAAAACTGGCAGGCCCTTCTGTTTTACTTGCCTACCTCATAGGCGGTGCAGCCATTTACATGATGATGCGCGCCCTCGGCGAAATGGCGGTTCATAACCCGGTATCTGGCTCGTTCGGACACTATGCCAGCCAGTATCTAGGTCGTTACTTTGGTTTTCTGACGGGTTGGAGCTACGCGTTCTCGATGTTGGTGGTGTGCCTGGCGGATGTGACCGCGTTTGGTGTCTACATGGGGCTGTGGTTCCCTGAAACACCCGCCTGGATCTGGGTGCTCGGGATCGTCTTCTTTATCGGGGCGCTGAACCTGTGTAGCGTGAAAGTGTTCGGCGAAATGGAGTTTTGGCTGTCGTTGCTGAAGGTGACCGCTATCGTTGCCATGATTGTGGCAGGCGGGGCTGTACTGCTGCTGGGCATCCAGTTGAATGACGATGCGGGCACGGTTGCCGGTATCTCGAACCTGTGGAGCCACGGCGGGTTCTTCCCCAATGGCATCGGTGGGATGATTGCTTCCTTCACTGTCGTCATGTTCGCCTTTGGCGGGGTCGAAATGATCGGCATCACGGCAGGCGAAGCAAGGGACCCAAAGCGCGTGCTGCCAAAGGCGATCAATTCAGTGCCGTTGCGCATCCTCTTGTTCTATATCCTCACCCTGTTGGTACTTATGTCCATTTACCCTTGGACCGGTATTGGCAGCCACGGCAGCCCGTTCGTACAGATCTTCAGTGGCCTGGGCATCAGTTCCGCGGCCACCGTGTTGAACATCGTGGTCATTTCCGCTGCTGTTTCAGCGATCAATAGCGACATTTTCAGTGCCGGGCGCATGATGTACGGCATGGCGCAAAACGGCCAGGCGCCTGCCGGCTTCGCCTCACTGTCGCGTTTCGGCGTGCCGTGGATGACGGTTGCTGTCATGGGTGTCGCTCTGCTACTCGGCGTGGTATTGAACTACTTGGTGCCAGAAGGCTTGTTCCTGGTGCTTGCCGCAGTCGTCACCTTCTCCATTGTCTGGGTCTGGTTGATGATTCTGCTGTCGCAAGTGGCCATGCGGCGTGGCATGAGCAAGGAGGAGGTTGCTGCACTGGATTATCGAGTGCCACTGTGGCCAGTAGGGCCCGCTTGCGCGATTGCTTTCATGGTCTTCATTTTTGGCGTTCTTGGTTGGTTCCCAGCCAGCCGCACGGCCATGTACGTCGGGGTAGGCTGGTTGATCCTGCTATCCCTGGGCTATTGGCTTTGGGGCGTGCGTACACCACGCCCGGTGTCTGCCAGCGCTTAGGTGTTGAACCGCTTGCGTCCCGGCAATGGAATGCCGAGATGCCGCGAGCGATGGTGCAGTGTGTGGACCGTTAGAGGGTGGCCACAGGCGACAGATGGCATATGCTGAACACATTGTCCGCCCCAAGGAGCTTCACATGGCCTGGTCCGCCACCCAGTATTCCCTGTTCGAAGACGAACGCACCCGCGCCGTACGCGACCTGCTTGCCGCCATCCCGTCACGCCCGGTGCGCCACGCCACCGACCTGGGCTGCGGCCCTGGCAACTCCACCGAAGTGCTGCTGCAGCGTTACCCCGACGCTCAGGTGACAGCGCTGGACAGCGACCCAGACATGATCGACAAGGCTCGCGAGCGCAAGCGGCTGTGCATCCCGCGGGTACGCACGGTCATCGCCGACATTGCCGGCTGGACGGCCCCCGAGCCGCAGGACCTGATCCTGGCCAATGCCTCGCTGCAATGGCTGCCCGACCACGCCTCGCTGTATCCGCACCTGGTGCGCCAGTTGAGCGAAGGCGCCAGCCTGGCCGTGCAGACGCCAGATAATCTCGACGAACCGGCCCACCGGCAGTTGCGCGAAATCGCCAGCCAAGGCCCCTGGGCGGCCAAGTTCGCTGACTTCCAACTGCCGCCACGGCACAGCGCGGCGTTCTACTACGACCTGCTGAGCCCGCTGTGCGCGCGGGTGGACGTGTGGCGTACCACCTATCACCATCCGTTGGCCGGCGGCGCCGAGGCGGTGGTGGAATGGTTCAAGGGATCGGCATTGCGGCCTTACCTGGCCAGGCTTGATGAGCAGGAGCAGGTCGACTTCCTGCAGATGTACCTGCAAGCCCTGCAGCGCGACTACCCGCCGGCCACCGATGGCAAGGTGCTGTTGCCGTTCCCGCGGTTGTTCGTGATCGCTACCCGCTAGGGTGGCGCCAGCGCCAGGCCACGTAGCTGTAGATGCACAGGTTGAGCAGCAGCACGATGCTGCCCAACAGCAGCTGCACGTGCGGGGTCAGCCCGGTGGGGTAGATCAGCGGCCAGATGTAGTGCTCGACGAAACCGCCTTGGTAGCCTGCGTCACCGGCGGCACTGCGCATGCGGTTTTCCCAGCTGGTGAGCGGGCAGCCCAGGTGCAGGCATTCCACCGCCAGGCCCCAGGCCAGGGCCGGCAGGTGGATGAGCAGGGCAGGGCGCCACCTGAGCACCAGCAAACCGCCGAACAGCACCAGCAGGATGAAGGCCAGGTGTAGCAGCACCAGGGTGTCGGCGGCCAGGCGGTAGAGCATGGGCGTGGGTTTGTGGGCTGAGGTTATCCCAGCATAGTCGGGTTGCCTGCACTGGCCTCTTCTTCAACCATCTGCAAGAAGGTCGCCACCACGCGTCGTGTGCGCTGCTCGCTCAAGCACACCAACGTCTCGGTCAAATGCCGCTGACAATCCACAATTGGCAACGCACACACTCGCGCATCAGCGCCAAATTCCGCCGCCGACACCACCCCCACGCCAATCCCCACCACCACCGCCTCACGCGCCGCTTCCCGGCCCTCCACCTGGATCGCCGGACGAATCCGCAGCCCCGCCCGTTGCATCTCTTCCTCCAGTGTCTGGCGCGTCACTGAACCAGGCTCACGCAGCACAAGTGGCATGTCATCGAGGTCAGCCAGGCTGATCGACCCACGGCTGGCCCATGGGTGGTTGTGCGAAACAAACGCCACCATCGGGTCGCGGCGCAGCGGTAGGCAATGCAGGCGCTCATCGTCGACATCCCGGCCCAGCAAGGCCAGGTCGGCCTGGTAGCTGAACAACCGGGCCAGCGATTCGTCAGTATTGCCGGTCTCGATTTTCACCTGAATACCTGGGTAACGCTGGCAGAACCGGGCGATCTGCGGCAGCACGTGCACCGGCGCATCCACCGCCAGCACCAGGCTGCCGGTGTGCAGCGCGCGCGAGTCCTGCAGCAGGTCATGGGCTTCGGCCTCGCAGGCGAACAGGCGCTGGCTGATGCCCAGCAGGCGCTCGCCCAGGTCGGTGAGCTGTACCGAGCGCTTGTTGCGGTGGAACAGCAAAACGCCGAAGCGCTCCTCCAGTTTGCGCACCTGGTCCGACACCGCAGGCTGGGTAAGAAACAGCTTTTCCGCTGCACGGGTAAAGCTGCCGTGTACGGCCACCGCGTGGAAAGCCTTGAGTTGTGCGTGGGAAACCGACATGACGACCTCAGTAACAAGCTGGGCTTATGTGTGTAATACGATAAATCGATTTTATTTATCTTAGCGCAACTGTTTCCATGCATGTCAGCCCGACGCTGGCACCACGAATGCCGCCAGGGCCATGGTGCCCACACGGTGCCATCTGACCCGATGACAGCTTTGTCATCGCTGTGCGTAACACAAGAACAAGACAGGCGTTTCTTCACATTCTGCCGGCACACTTGAGCAAGAGGTCAGACTCACATGAATCAATCCCTAGCCGCGTTCAAACGCTGGCGCATCCAGATTTTCGCTATCACCTGGCTGGCCTACGCCGCCTTCTACTTCACCCGCAAAGCCTTCTCGGTGGCCAAGCTGGGCATCGCCGAAGACCCAAGCTTCATGCTCGACAAGGCCGCCATGGCCAACCTCGACGCCATCTACCTGGCCGCCTATGCCGTAGGCCAGTTCACCTGGGGCATGCTTGCCGACCGCTTCGGCCCACGCGTGGTGGTACTCGGTGGGTTGCTGATTTCTGCGGCGGCGGCGGTGGTGATGGGCAGTTACGCCACCTTCCCGATCTTCGCCACCTGCATGCTGGTGCAGGGCCTGGCGCAGTCCACCGGTTGGGCAGGGTTATGCAAGAACATCGGCAGCTTCTTCCCGGCCTCGCAGCGCGGGCGGGTGCTGGGGCTGTGGAGTTCCTGCTATGCCTTCGGCGGCCTGGTGGCCTCGCCATTCGCCGGCTGGTGGGCCTATACCCTGGTCGGCACCTGGCATGCGGCGTTCTTCTCCAGCGCAGCCGTAGTGGCGCTGGTGGCGGTGCTGTTCTTCTTCTTGCAGCGCAACAAACCTGAAGACGTCGGCCTGCCGGCGGTGGAGCCCGAGCCGCAGAGCATGGCCCCCGCCGACAACCTGTGCAGTGTGTGGGCGCCACTGAGGGAGATCATGCGCAACCGCACGGTGTTGACCCTGGGCCTGGCGTACTTCCTGCTCAAGCCTGCGCGCTACGCCATCCTGCTGTGGGGCCCGGTGATCGTCTTCGAGCAGATGCCCTCGGTGGGCAAGGTGGGCGCGGCAATCATCCCGACCGCCTTCGAGCTGGCCGGGCTGCTTGGCCCGATCATGATCGGCCTGGCCTCCGACAAACTGTTCGGCGCCCGGCGCATGCCGGCCTGCGTGATCAGCCTGGTGCTGCTGACCGTGACCCTGGCGGCGTTCATGGCGGCCATGCACACCGGCAGTGTGATCCTGGTGGTGGCTTTGCTGTTCGTCATGGGCCTGACCCTGTACGGGCCGGACTCGATGATCAGCGGCGCGGCGGCCATCGACTTCGGCACCGCCAAGGCCGGCGCCACCGCGGCCGGCTTCGTCAATGGCTGCGGTTCGGTGGGGGCGGTGTTGGGCGGGCTGCTGCCGGGTTACTTCGACGGCGTCACGGTGTTCATCGTGTTCGCCGGCTGTGCACTGTTCTCCGCGCTGGTGTTGCTGCCGCATTGGAACAGCCGCCCAGCCACCAGCGCGCAAAGCAATGACGTGGCACCGAACACCAGCATGGCAATCAAGCCACTGCGTACCTAAAGGAAAGCGAGCGAATGAGACCCTTCTGGCTGCAACAGGCCCTGGAATCGACGCAGGAGGCGGTGTGCCCGCCACTGCAAGGCGATGCCCGTTGCGATGTGTGCATCGTGGGCGGCGGCTACACCGGCCTATGGACGGCACTGATGCTCAAGGAAGCGGTGCCGGCCCTGGATATCGTGTTGATCGAGGCCGACATCTGCGGCGCCGGTGCCAGTGGCCGCAATGGTGGTTGCGCCTTGTCCTGGTCGGCCAAGTACTTCACCCTCGAACGCTTGTTCGGGGTGGTCGAGGCGGTACGCCTGGTGCGTGAGTCGGAGCGCAGCATCGGCGACATTGGCGCGTTCTGCGCAGCCAATGGCATCGACTGCGACTACCGCCTGGACGGCACGCTGTACACGGCCACCAATGCAGCCCAGGTGGGTGCCACCGATGCCGTCATCGCCGCGCTGGAACAAAAGGGTATCAACTCGTTCCGCCGCCTGCCGCTGGAGCAGGTGCAGCGCCTGGCAGGTTCTGCGCGGCATCTGGAAGGCTGGTTCTCGCCGGCCGCCGCCACCGTGCAGCCGGGCAAGCTGGTGCGTGGCTTGCGCCGGGTGGCCTTGCAGCGTGGCGTGCGTATCTTTGAGGGTACCGCCATGACTGGCCTGGAGCATGGCGCCCCGGTGCAGGTGCGCACGGCCCATGGCACGCTGCGCGCCGACCGCGTGGTGTTGGGCCTCAATGCCTGGATGGCGCGGGCCTTCCCGCAGTTCGAGCGCAGCGTGGCGATTGTCTCCAGCGACATGGTGATTACCGAACCGTGCCCCGAGCTGTTGAGCCAGATCGGCCTGGACAGCGGTATCAGCGTGCTCGACTCGCGTATTTTCGTGCACTACTACCACAACACCGCCGATGGCCGGCTGATGCTCGGCAAGGGCGGCAACACGTTCGCCTACGGCGGGCGCATGTTGCCGGTGTTCGACCAGCCGTCGCCGTACCGCCCCTTGCTGCGCGAAAGCCTTGGCGGGTTTTTCCCGGCCTTGGCCGAGGTGCCACTGGCGGCCAGCTGGAACGGGCCGTCGGACCGCTCGGTGACCGGTTTGCCGTTCTTTGGTCGCTTGGACGGGCAGGGCAACGTGTTCTACGGCTTTGGTTACTCCGGCAGCGGCGTTGGCCCGTGCCATATGGGCGGGCAGATTCTTTCGTCGCTGGCGCTGGGGCTGGACAACCCGTGGACCCGCTCGCCACTGGTCAAAGGGCCGCTGGGCCTGTTCCCGCCCGAGCCGATCCGCTACCTGGGCTCACTGCTGGTGCGCAATGCCATTCGCCGCAAGGAGCACGCCGAAGATCGCGGTTTGCGCCCGCGCCGGTTGGATGTGCGGTTGGCGCGGTTTGCGGCGGCGGCGGGCAAGGCCGATAAAGGCTGATGAGATTTCTTGTCGATCCCATGCCTGAGGGCGTATAAAATGCACCCACTTTTGGCCGGTCGCTTCCTGAACCGGTCGCTGAAACAAGAGAGTCGACATGGGCGCACAGTGGAAAGCCAAACATAGAGAAACAGCAGCCAATGCCAAAGGCAAGATCATGGGCAAGCTGTCCAAGGAAATCCAGATCGCTGCCAAGTCGGGTGCCGATCCCGACATGAACCCGCGCCTGCGCCTGGCCATCGTGCAAGCCAAGAAGGCTTCGATGACCCGCGAGACCCTGGACCGGGCAATTCGCAAGGGTGCTGGCCTGGACGGTGATGCCGTGCAGTACCATGCGGTGAGCTATGAAGGCTTCGCACCGCATCAGGTACCGCTGATCGTCGAGTGCCTGACCGACAACATCAACCGTACCGTCGCGCAAATCCGTGTGCTGTTCCGCAAGGGCCAACTGGGCGCCAGCGGTTCGGTAGCGTGGGACTTCAACCATGTAGGCCTGATCGAAGCCACCCCTGCAAGCGCTGACGCTGATCCGGAAATGGCCGCCATCGAAGCCGGTGCCCAGGACTTCGAGGAAGGTGAAGAAGAGGGCTCGACCCTGTTCATCACCGACACCACCGACCTGGACGCAGTGCAGAAGGCGCTGCCGGAACAGGGCTTCACCGTCACCTCGGCAAAAATCGGCTACACCCCGAAAAACCCGGTAAGCGCAGCCAGCCTGAGTGCTGAAGCGCTGGCTGAGGTTGAAGCGTTCCTCGAGGCGATCGACGAGAACGATGACGTGCAGAACGTGTACGTTGGTCTGACTGACTGATCTGCGTAACGGGCCGCTTTACGGCCCATCGCGACACAAGGCCGCTCCCACACAGGTTATGCATTCCCCTGTGGGGGCGGCCTTGTGTCGCGAAACGAGGGCAAAGCCCTCGCCTGCGGTCTGGAGCCGAACCCTCGATGAACCCCACCTTCGCCTCCCTAAGCCTCGCCCACCTGCGTACCCTCGACCACCTGCTGCAGCTGAAAAACCTCAGCCACGCTGCCGACCGCCTGGGTGTCAGCCAGTCGGCCCTGAGCCGGCAGCTAGCCCACCTGCGCGAAGCCTTCGACGACCCGTTACTGGTGCGCCAAGGCCGCGGCTACGTACTCAGCGAACACGCCGAAGCGCTGGTTGAACCGCTGCGCCAGGTCCTCGAAGAACTTCACGCTCTGCGCCAGCCCGCAGTGTTCGACCCGGCACGCTGCGAGCGGCGCTTCTGCCTGGCGGCCTCTGACTATGTAGCCGAACACATGCTGCCGTTGCTGGTGGCGGCGCTGGAGCGTGAAGCACCAGGCGTATCGCTGGAGTACCGCACTTGGCAGGCTGGCCAGTATGCCTTGCTGGCCAGTGGCGAAATCGACCTGGCTACCACCTTGTTCGACGAGTCGCCACCCAACCTGCATGGGCGCTTGCTGGGTGAAGACCGCGCCGTGTGCCTGATGCGCCACGACCACCCGCTGGCAGCGCATGCTGCACTCAGCCAGGCCGACTACCTGGTGCACAAGCATGTGCGCATTTCCGGCGGTGGCGACAAGGACAGCTTCATCGACCGCCACCTGCGTGCACAGGGGGTGCAGCGGCGGGTCAGCCTGGAAGTGCCGTTCTTTTCCGCCACCGTGAAAGTCATTGCCAACAGCCAGGCCGTGGCCACGGTTCCCGAGCACATCGCCCGGCAGTTATGCCGTTTGCATGACCTGGCCTGGCGGCCGCTTGGCTTCATCGACCACAGCCAGCGCTACTGGGTGGTGTGGCACCAAAGGCTGCAGGCTTCGGCCGAGCACCGCTGGTTCCGCAACCGCGTGTTCGAGCTGTGGCGCCAGTCGCAGTTCGGCGTGCAAGGCGGGCATGCGGGTTCGCCATAGCAGGTATGCACAACGCGGGGTTATTCGGTTGGGCACGGGTGCCTAGACTGGGTGGCAGTGGATCACCCAAAGGAGCCCCCACGTGACCCCCGAACAATTCCGCCAATACGGCCACCAACTGATCGACCTGATCGCCGACTATCGCCAAACCGTCGGCGAACGCCCGGTCATGGCCCAGGTCGAACCTGGCTACCTCAAGGCCGCTTTGCCCGCAGCCGCGCCCCAGCAAGGCGAACCCTTCGAGGCCATCCTCGACGACGTCAACCAGCTGGTGATGCCTGGCCTGTCTCATTGGCAGCACCCGGATTTCTACGGTTACTTTCCCTCCAACGGCACTCTGTCCTCGGTACTGGGGGACTTCCTCAGCACCGGCCTGGGTGTGCTGGGCCTGTCATGGCAATCCAGCCCGGCCCTGAGCGAACTGGAAGAAACCACCCTCGACTGGCTGCGCCAACTGCTTGGCTTGTCTGGACAATGGAGCGGGGTCATCCAGGACACCGCTTCGACCAGCACGCTGGTAGCGCTTATCAGCGCCCGTGAACGCGCCACCGATTACGCCTTGGTACGCGGTGGCCTGCAGGCTGAAGCCAAGCCTTTGATCGTGTATGTCAGCGCCCATGCCCACAGCTCGGTGGACAAGGCCGCGCTGCTGGCCGGTTTTGGCCGCGACAACATCCGGCTTATCCCCACTGACGAGCGTTACGCGCTGCGCCCCGAGGCGTTGCAGGCGGCGATCGAGCAAGACCTGGCCGCCGGTAACCAGCCATGCGCCGTAGTTGCCACCACCGGCACCACGACGACCACTGCCCTCGACCCGTTGCGCCCGATCGGCGAAATTGCCCAGGCCCATGGCCTGTGGCTGCATGTTGACTCGGCCATGGCAGGTTCGGCGATGATTCTGCCCGAGTGCCGCTGGATGTGGGACGGCATCGAGTTGGCCGACTCGGTGGTGGTCAATGCCCACAAGTGGCTGGGTGTGGCCTTCGATTGCTCGATCTATTACGTCCGTGACCCGCAGCACCTGATCCGGGTCATGAGCACCAACCCCAGCTACCTGCAGTCGGCGGTGGACGGCGAGGTGAAGAACCTGCGTGACTGGGGGATCCCGTTGGGCCGTCGGTTCCGCGCCCTGAAGCTGTGGTTCATGCTGCGCAGCGAGGGCGTTGACGCGTTGCAGGCGCGGCTGCGGCGTGACCTGGACAATGCCCAGTGGTTGGCAGGGCAGGTGGGGGCTAAAGCAGAGTGGGAAGTGCTGGCGCCGGTGCAATTGCAGACCTTGTGCATTCGCCATCGGCCGGCGGGGCTGGAAGGGGAAGCGCTGGATGCGCATACCAAGGGTTGGGCCGAGCGGTTGAATGCGTCTGGGGATGCGTATGTGACGCCGGCGACGCTGGATGGGCGGTGGATGGTGCGGGTGTCGGTTGGTGCGTTGCCGACTGAGCGGGGGGATGTCGAGCGGCTCTGGGCGCGCTTGCAGGAAGTGGTTGAAGGCTGACAATGCCGGGGCCGCAATGCGGCCCCGGCGGTCTATCAGTGGCTCACTGCCTGAAAGCTGCCTTTACGGCTAGCTTCATACGCTTCCTTCTCCATCGGCTTGGCCGCTGGGTTACCCAGGTCTTCCATCGCCAGGCGGTGGGTTTCCGGGGCAATGTAGGCCGCCAAGGCGCACACGCAGGTGATGAAGAACGCCAGGCTACCGACTACCAGCGGGATATTGTCCGAGCCAGGCGGGGCAACCAGTGCGAACAGCGCCGGCAGCATGGCAGTCAGCATGGTGCCGATGTTCTGCGCGATGGCCATGGCCGAAACGCGGTAGCGGGTGTGGAACAGTTCTGGGTAGAAGCTTGGGAACACCGCGTTGTAACCCTGATACACCATGCCCCACATCACGATCGAGGCGGCGAACGCCATTGGCACGTTCTGGATGCTGATTGCATACAGGTAGACGAAGGCCAGCAGACCAGAGCCCAGGCAGCCGGCGATCATGGTCGGGCGACGGCCGATCTTGTCCGACAGGTTACCCACGAACGGGATCACCAGCACCGCGACGATGTTACCCACTACCGGGATCCACAGGTACACGCTCTTGTCGAAACCGATGCCATACGCCGGCTGCACCGCGTAGGCGGCACCGAAGATGGTGGCCACGACCGGGATCACGTTCATCAGCGCCATGAACATCACCAGCACCATGTGCTTCCAGCTGTGGCGGAAAGCTTCGCTGATTGGCGACTTGGCAACCTTGTCCTGTTTCTCTTCTTTCACGAACGCCGGGGTTTCGTGCACTTCCTTACGGATGATGAAGCCGGCAATCAGCACGATGGCGCTCATCAGGAACGGAATGCGCCAGCCCCATTCGGTGAAGGCTTCGCTAGGCATGAAGTAAGCCAGTGGCAGGAACACCGCCGCCGCCAGTACTTGGCCCGCTTGCACGCCCTGCAGGGTGAAGCTGGCGTAATAACCTCTTCGGCCGAATGGCGCGTGCTCCATGATCATGGAACTGGCCCCGGAGATTTCCCCGGCCACGGCAAAGCCCTGGATCAGGCGCAGTACCACCAGCAAGGCCGGTGCGAGATAACCGATGTCGTGGTAGGTGGGCAGCAGGCCTACGGCCATGGTCGACAGGCCCATCAGGAACATGCACAGCAGCAGGACGTTCTTGCGGCCGCGGGTATCACCCCAGTGGCCCAACACGAAGGCGCCGACCGGGCGCGCCAGGTAGCCCACGCCGTACGTGGCCAACGAGGCGATGATGGCCATTTTCGGGTCGGTATTGGGGAAGAAGATCTGCGGGAAAATCAGCGCAGCGGCCTGGGCATAGATGAAGAAGTCGTAGTACTCGAGTGCCGAGCCTATCCATCCACTGGCGGTCGCTTTCTTTGCTTGCGAGCTGGAGTGAGCCATCGTTGTCTCCGTTGTTATTGTTGTTTGCGCAGGTTCCGCCAGAGGTTATGCCAAGGCAGGAGGCAACGGTCGGTGTGCCTGCGTCTGTGGTTCATGTTGACCACGGGCCAGCGGTCTAGCAATTCGCCAAAACGGGTTTTGTGCGATAATCGAACGAAAAACTAACCATTCCGTACAAATGAATTGAAGCGAGGACTTTACCTGCGAATAATCGATCGTGCCATAAACTGTGCCCGTGGTTTCTACCTGACCGGCACCGTAATTTTCTAACAACAAGGAACTCCCGCCATGCAGCGTTCGATCGCTACCGTGTCCTTGAGCGGCACCCTGCCGGAAAAGCTCGAAGCCATCGCCGCCGCCGGTTTTGACGGCGTCGAGATCTTCGAAAACGACTTGCTCTATTACGCTGGCAGCCCGCGCCAGGTGCGTCAGATGTGTGCCGACCTGGGCATTGCCATCACCTTGTTCCAGCCGTTTCGTGATTTTGAAGGTTGCCGCCGCGACCGCCTGCAGAAAAACCTCGACCGCGCCGAGCGCAAGTTCGACCTGATGCAGGAGCTGGGTACCGACTTGGTGCTGGTGTGCAGCAACGTCCAGGCCGATGCCCTGGGTGATGAGCAACTGCTGGTCGACGACTTGCGTCTGTTGGCCGAGCATGCCGGCAAGCGCGGCCTGCGCATTGGTTACGAAGCCCTGGCGTGGGGCCGCCACGTCAACACCTATCAGCAAGTCTGGAACCTGGTGCGCCAGGCTGACCACCCGGCCCTCGGGGTGATCCTTGACAGCTTCCACACCTTGTCGCTGAAGGGCGACCCAAGCGCGATCCGCGACATCCCAGGCGACAAGATCTTCTTCGTGCAAATGGCCGACGCGCCGATCCTGGCCATGGATGTGCTGGAGTGGAGCCGCCATTTCCGCTGCTTCCCAGGGCAGGGCGAAATGGATATGGCCGGCTTCCTCGCGCCGATCCTTGCCACGGGGTACCGTGGGCCGCTGTCGCTGGAAATTTTCAACGACGGCTTCCGCGCCGCGCCGACCCGGCAGAATGCCGCCGACGGTTTGCGTTCGCTGCTGTACCTCGAAGAACAGACCCGCTTGCGCTTGGAGCAGGAACACACGCTGATCGAACCTGGCGTGCTGTTCACCCCGCCGGCGGCCAGCGCCTATGATGGGGTGGAGTTCCTCGAGTTCGCGGTCGACGAAGCCGTCGGCGCGCGCCTGAGCAACTGGCTAAAGCGCCTGGGCTTTGCCGAAGCCGGCAAGCACCGCAGCAAGGACGTTCAACTGTTGCGCCAGGGCGATATCAACATTGTCCTGAACGCCGAACCGTATTCCTTCGGCCACAACTTCTTCGAGGCCCACGGCCCGTCGCTGTGCGCCACCGCGTTGCGGGTCAAGGATCCGCAAGCCGCCTTGAAACGCGCCACCGCCTTCCGTGGCCAGCCGTTCCGTGGCCTGGTCGGCCCCAACGAGTGCGAAGTACCCGCGGTACGTGCACCGGACGGCAGCCTGCTGTACCTGGTGGAGCAGGGCACTGCTGGCCATACCTTGTACGACACCGATTTCAGCCTGGACAAGAGCGCCACTGCCACTGGCGGCCTGCGCCGCATCGACCATATGGCGCTGGCCCTGCCGGCCGAGTCGCTGGACAGCTGGGTGCTGTTCTACAAGAGCCTGTTCGACTTTGCCGCCGACGATGAAGTGGTGCTGCCCGACCCGTATGGCCTGGTCAAGAGCCGCGCCCTGCGCAGCCAGTGCGGCACCCTGCGCCTGCCGCTGAACATCTCGGAAAACCGCAACACGGCTATTGCCCATGCGCTGTCCAGCTACCGGGGGTCGGGTGTACACCACATCGCCTTCGATTGTGATGACATCTTCCGTGAGGTGGCACGGGCCAAGCTGGCCGGGGTTCCGCTGCTGGAAATCCCGCTCAACTACTACGATGACCTCGCGGCGCGCTTCGATTTCGACGACGAGTTCCTCAGCGAGCTGGCGTACTACAACGTGCTGTATGACCGCGACGCCCAGGGCGGCGAGCTGTTCCACGTGTACACCGAACCGTTCGAAGAGCGCTTCTTCTTCGAAATCATCCAGCGCAAGGGGGGCTATGCCGGTTACGGCGCGGCCAACGTCGCGGTGCGCCTGGCGGCCATGGCCAAGGCCCGTAGCGGCGCGGCGCGCAAGCCGGTCCTCTGACCCCAACGTGTAGGAGCGGCCTTGTGTCGCGATGGGCCGCAAAGCGGCCCCAAAAATTGATGCCGCGACACAGAACCTGGGGCCGCTTAGCGGCCCATCGCGACACAAGGCCGCTCCTACACCGACCGTGTATGCATCAGCGGCGCTCAGCCACCAGCAACAACGACTGCGGAACCGCACTCTGCGGGTGCTGTGGCTCCTGCAGGCTGACCAGCCTCAACCCTGCCATGTCCAGCGCATTCAGCCAGCTGGCCAGGGTACGGAAGTACCACGGCATCGGTTGCCAATCCCCCGCAAAACCGGCAAATGATTCTTCCCGCCAGCCATCCTGATAATCCCCACCGGCCACGCTCCATGGGTGCAACGTCTGGATCACCAGTGCGCCGCCCGGCACCAGCAGGTCATTCATTGCCGCCAGCAGCGGGATGATGTCCTGGTGCAGCAGCGCAAAGTTGGCACAAACGAGGTCATAACCCTTGCCCACGTAAACCTGGCCCTCGGCCAATTGTGCGTAGCTGGCCAGGTGCACCTCGGCGGCGCCCACAGCACGTGCGGCATCCACCAGAGCCCTGTCACCATCGACGCCCACAGCCTCGATTCCACGGTCGTCCAGCGCGCGCAGCAGCCAGCCCTCGCCACAGCCCAGGTCAAGTACCCGTTCGGGCTGACGGCCGAGGATGGCCAGCAGAATGGCCTGGTCAGTGACTTGCCGGCGGCTCTCGATGGCGCCGCTGCGCACGGCATCGATCCAGGCCTGGGCGTTGTGCTGCCAACTGTCGAGCAGGGTGCTTTCAGGGTCAGACATGGTGGTGTCCCGGTAGTTGAACTTGCGTTGCGTTGAAACGCTACCTTAATATTGAAAACAATTCTCACTTGCGCAAACAGAATCGCCCCCATGAGCGACGTGCTACCTGGCTCCGACAATCACCTGCGCAATGTAGAGGCACTCTACAACGGCCACCAAGGCTGGCTGCATGCCAGATTGCGCAGGCGCCTGGGCAACGCGGTGGATGCAGCCGACCTGGTGCAGGATACCTTCGCGCGCATTCTGGCCTCGAAGACCGTGGTGTTTGACGAGCCACGCGCCTACTTGAGCTGTGTCGCAGGCGGCATCCTAGCCAACTGGTGCCAGCGCAAATCGCTGGAGCGTGCCTACCTCAAGGCCCTTGAACACTTGCCGGAACCCGAGGTGCCTTCGCCCGAGGCCCGCTTGCTGATTCTGGAAACCCTGCACGAGATAGATGCCATGCTCGACACCTTGCCGCCGTTGGTCAGGCGCGCGTTTCTGCTATCCCAGCTGGGCGGCATGAAGTACGCAGCCATTGCCGAACAGCTGGGGGTATCGCTCATCACCATCAAGCGTTACATGAAACAGGCGTTTCTCCAGTGCTTGAGGCTGGTCGACTAGATGGTCGATGTCCAGCGTGCCGGCCCGGCGGATACCGAAGTGCTTGAAGAAGCGGCCGAGTGGTTGATGACCCTGAGTGCCGGTGATGTCACCGAGGCGCAACGGGCCGACTGGTTGGCCTGGCGCAGCAGCAGCCCGGCGCGTGCGCAGGCCTGGCAGCGTGCCGAACGGCTGATGGGCAAGCTGGAAGGTCTACCGCCGGCGCTGTCGATGTCGGCACTCGACCGCCCGGCCGACCCCGGCCGTCGGGCGATGATCAGCCGGGTGGCGTTGCTGCTGGCCGTGCTTCCGGCAGGTTGGGCCAGCTGGAGGCTGACCGACCAACATGGTTGGGCCGCCGACTATCGCTCGAGCGTAGGCGAATGCCGCCAGCTCACCCTGGCCGATGGTACGCAGGTCTACCTCAATACCGACTCTGCAATCGACATCCGCTTCGATGGCAACGAGCGTTTCATTCAACTGCGCCGCGGTGAAATCCTGGTGCAGACTGCGCCCGACATCGTGGTCCCGGCGCGGCCCCTACGGGTGGGAACACGGGAAGGGCGCATGCAAGCCTTGGGTACTCGCTTCAGTGTGCGAGAGCGGGATGGGCGCACCTGGCTGGCCGTTGTCGAAGGGGCCGTTCGCATCGAACCCGCCGGTGGAGGCGCCAATGCAGGCGCCGTTGTCCAGGCCGGCGAGCGTGTTGATTTCAATGCGCACAAGGTCGGCCGGCCCATGCCGGTCGACCTCACTGCAACGGCCTGGACCCAAGGCATGCTGCTGGCAGACAGCATGCGGCTGGACGAATTTGTGGCCGAGCTGGCGCGCTACCAACGGGGCTTCATTCGCTGCGACCCTCGTATTGCCGGCCTGCGCATTTCGGGGGCCTTTCCGGTCAGCGATACCAGGCGCAGCCTGAGCATGCTGGAGTCGACCTATGCCTTGCAGGTCTCCGCGCACATGAATGGCTACTGGACCCTGCTTTCTCCCGCGCAGCCCTGAAATGCAAGGTACAGCAAAAAAAACGGCTACCCGGGTGATACTTTTTTCAATCTCGGCTGGCAACAGGAATGAACACTTCCATTCCCAGCCAGAAGGACCCGCCTTTCATGCCTGTTGCAAGTCGTCCATTCCGTAAGCGTGCTTTAGCTGTTGCTGTGCGCGGCTCCCTTTTTGGCGCAGTTCTGGTGGCAGGGGTTGGCCAGTTGCTGCCAGCTGTCGCGCAGCCCCTGGACGCGGTGGCCATCCGCACTTACCAGATTGCCCCGGGCCCGCTAGGGCGGGTCTTGTCCAGTTTCGCGCTGGCTTGCGGCGTTGCGCTTTCGTTTGAACCGGCATTGACCGATGGCCTGCACAGCCCCGGGCTTAGCGGCGCCTATTCGGCGCGGGATGGTATCGCCCAGTTGCTTGCCGGCAGCGGCCTTGAGCTGGTGGAGCTGAGTAACGGCAGCTATCAATTGATCCGCCAGCCAAGCAGTGGTGATAGCCTCACGCTGGCCGCTACCACCATCGAAGCCAATGGCATACGCCACGAAACCTTGCCTGAAGCCTACGCCGGGGGGCAGGTTGCGCGGGGTGGGCGGCTAGGCATGCTTGGCAACAAGGACGTGATGGATACGCCTTTCAGCGTTACCAGCTACACCGCAAAAACCCTCGCCGACCTGCAGACGGTTACCGTGGCCGATGCCCTGGAGCGTGACCCTTCTGTGCGTTCTACCGGGCAAACGGGTGGCATCGTCGATTCGTTCTTCATTCGCGGGTTCCCGGTGGGTGAAGGCAACCTGGGCGAACAGGCGTTCGATGGTGTGTACGGGGTTGCCCCCAATTACCGCGTGTTCACCGAATATGCCGAGCGGGTAGAAGTGCTCAAGGGGCCGGGGGCTTTGATGTACGGTATTTCCCCGAACAGCGGCGTTGGCGGCGTGATCAACATCGTGCCCAAACGCGCGCTCGCCGAGGATTTGACGCGTGTCACCGCCAGCTACAGCTCTGACACCCAGGTGGGTGGCCACCTCGACATCAGCCGCCGTTTCGGGGACCAGCGGCAATGGGGCGTGCGTTTCAACGGCAGCCTCGCCCAGGGCGACACGGCTATCGATGACCAGCAGCGTGCCTTGGACATTGGCGCCATCGCCCTGGACTATCAAGGTGAGCGCTTGCGCCTGAACCTGGACTTCATCAGCCAGAAAGAGCGTTGGGATGCCGCCTCGCGGCCCTTCACCGTAGCGCCTGGCTTCGGTGTGCCCTCTGCCGCCAGTGGTCGAACCAACCTGCCGCAGGACTGGGGCTGGTCGAATACCCGCGAACAATCAGCGTTGCTGGGTGGAGAATATGACATCAGTGACTCACTGACGGTGTTTGCACATGCCGGTGGCGGCAGGGCAGATGTGGCGCGGATGTCCGACCAAGTACCGAAAATTCTCAATGCGGCGGGCGACACCAGCAACACCCCCGGTTACTACAAGTTCAACGTCGATCGTTCCACCGCCGATGTGGGGCTGCGTGCGCTGTTTGAAACCGGAGCGGTCAATCATACGGTAACGGCCATGGCTACCCGCTACCAGGATGAGCTGTCACGCGGCATCAACTTCGGCAAGGAGATCGTTTCGAACATCTATCACCCGGTGGATGTGCCCAAGCAATACATCGCTGCGCCGAAGGTGAGCCGGGTGTCTGAGTCCGAGCTGACCGGCGTTGCCCTGACAGACACCTTGTCGGTACTCGACGACCGCGTGCAATTGACGCTGGGGGTGCGCCGGCAGGAAATCGAGTCGCGCAACTACACAGCGGGGGTGTTCACCACGCGCTACAACGACAGTGCAATTACCCCCGTCGTAGGCGTGGTGGTCAAGCCGTGGGAAAACGTCGCGCTGTACTACAACTATGTCGAAGGCTTGAGCAAAGGCGATATCGCACCGGACACGGCAACCAATGGCGGTGATGCCTTTGCACCCTACAAGACCAAACAGCACGAGCTGGGTGTGAAGTACGAACACAACACGTTCATGACCACAGTTTCGGTGTTCCAGATAGAAAAACCTAGCGGTGAGCTTGGCGCCGACCGCCGCTTCTCGGTCGAGGCCCAGCAACGTAACCGCGGTATCGAGCTGAGCATGTTCGGTGAGGTTGCACCGGGCACCCGGTTGCTGGGCGGCGTGACGGTGCTGGACGGCAAGCTGACGGATTCGGCAACCCCCGCCAACAAGGGTAACGAAGCGGTCGGCGTGCCGGACGTGCAGGCCAACCTGTGGGCGGAGTGGGATACACCTTGGGCTGAGGGCGTGACGCTGACCGGTGGTGCTATCTATACCGACAGCCAGTACATCGACCAGGCCAATACCCAGGCACTCGATGCCTGGACACGGTTCGACGTTGGGGCGCGCTATGCCACCCGGATCGATGGCCGCCCTACAACATTCCGGGCAACGGTGCAGAACGTGTTCGACCGCGAGTATTGGTCGGGCGTAGCTTCGTACGGCGCGATATCGCCGGGTTACCCGAGGGCGTTGCAGTTGTCGGCCACGGTAGACTTCTGATGCAGGCCCGGTGCCAAAGCGCAGGGGGTATCGTTACCCGGTCGCTGTGTGTTTTCGCTTGACCCGGTACATATCCCCGTCGGCATGGCGCAGCAGCATGTCGGCATCGTGGCCATCTTCAGGGAAGCACGCCACGCCGATGCTGCAGGAGGGCGCGTCGATGCCGGACAACTCCATGCCGAGTGGCTCGGCCATGGCTGCGAGAATACGGGCTACCTGCTCGGCGATGGCCTCTGGCGATGGGCAGTCGGTCAACAGCACGGTGAACTCGTCACCGCCCATGCGCGCCACCGTGTCGGTTGCACTTACGCAACCTTCCAGCCGCCGTGCAAGCGTGCACAGCACCCGGTCACCCACGGCATGCCCGTGCACATCGTTGATTTCCTTGAAGTCGTTGATGTCCAGAAACAGCAACGCCAGCGTGTGATCGTGTCGCCGTGCCGTGGCAAGGGCAGTGTCCAGGCGTTCATTGAACATGGCCCGGTTGGCCAGCCGGGTCAGCGGGTCGTGATGGGCGAGGAAGCGCAGTTCATCTTCGGCCTGGCGCAAGGCGGTCACATCCCGCGCCACACCGATACGCGCTTGAGCCTCTTCGGACCAGCTGGCTGCCCACAGGATGTGCACGACGCCGCCGTCCTTGCGTACATAGCGGTTGCGGAAGTCGTAGTGCGCCTGGCCGTTCATCACCCGCACAATAGAGGCGCGCGTGGCTGCAAGGTCGTCAGGGTGCATGTAGTCGGTGATCGGTGTGCCAACCAGTTCGCAGGCTTTGTAGCCCAGCAACACTTCGCAGGCATCGCTGACGAAGACGATCTGGTTGTCCCTGTCGACCACGAACACCGTATCCAGCATCAGGTGGATCAGCCTGGGGTACAAGGCTTGCAGGTCTACGGGCATGGTTCAGGACGTCCGCGGCAAGGGTGACCGATCATAGCGCGAAGAAATGCGTCGCAGCTATGGGAAGTCAGCGTCAGTTGCTCACCATGAGTTCCGGCCCCAGGTAGCTGTTGACCTGTTCGATATCGTCATCCCCGAGGCTGCCCACCGAGGAGGCCAGGCGCAACCGTGACATCAGGTAGTTCAACTTGGCCTCGAACAGATCATGGCGGGCGTCATACAGCAGTTCCTCGGCGTTGAGCACGTCCGAATTGGTGCTGGTGCCGCCTTCCTTGAAGCCCTTGCGGGTCGAAGTCAGCGAGCGTTCGTTGGAGGCCACGGCCTTTTCCAGCGCATGAACGCGCAAGGCGCCACTCTGCACGCCACGGTACTCGCGGGTGGTGTCGGAAATCACCTCCTGGCGCGTTGCGTCGAGTTCGTCCAGGGCTTTGGAACTGTTGGCGCTGGCCTGACGGGTCAGGGCGCTCGTACTGCCGCCGCTGTACAGCGGAATGTTCAGCTCCAGCCCGATCGAGCTGTAGTGGTTGCGCTGGTTCAACTCGGATATCGACTGGCTGCTGCCAGCGGTATAGCCCGCCACGAAATCCAGGGTGGGGTAGTGCCCGGCGCGGGCGCGGTTGACTTCTTCTTCGGCCAGCTCGTAGTTGTGCCGGCGCGCATGAATCAGCGGGCTGTCGGCCTGGGCTTTCACCAGCCAGTCCTGCAGGTTGCCTGGCATCAGCGGCGGCGTGGCGAAGCCTGGCTGCAGGGTGGTCAGCGACTGCGGGGTTTCGCCAATGTATTCCTCCAGCTTGCGCCGGGCGTTGATCAGGTTGTCCTGGGCCTCGATCAGGTCGGCTTCGGCGAGGTCACGGCGGGCCACCGATTCGTCGACATCGGTGATGGTGCCGGCCCCCAGCTCCTTGCGCCGCTTTGCCGAGGCCAGTTGCTCTTCGAAGGCGTTCAACTTGGCCTTGGCCAG
Source organism: Pseudomonas sp. NBRC 111132 (assembly GCF_001320565.1). NCBI lineage: Bacteria > Pseudomonadati > Pseudomonadota > Gammaproteobacteria > Pseudomonadales > Pseudomonadaceae > Pseudomonas > Pseudomonas sp. NBRC 111132. The sequence goes on along the minus strand of NZ_BCBI01000021.1, from coordinate 12,258 downwards.
GGTGATGGTTTCGCTGGCCAGCAGCACATCGAAGTAGGCGTCGGCCAGGCGCACGGCGGCGTCCTGGCTCTTGGCATCGAACACCGCCACGCTATAGTCGGCCCGTTGCTGACCCTGGCGGTACTCGGCCATCTTCTGCTTGTTGAACAGAGGCTGGCGCAGGCGCACGTTGGCGCCTTTGGAGTCGTAGTCCAGGTCGTTGTCCTGGCCATTCTGGCGCTGGCTGCCATTGACCCTGTTGAAGTAGGCCGCTGCGTTGATCTGCGGCAGCAGGCCCGCCTCACCGATGGCGCGGTTCTCGCCGCCGGCTTGTTTCTCATGCACCGCGGCGCGGTAGATCGGGCCCTGGTATTGCAACAGGTCCCAGGCTTCCTTCAGGTCCATGGCACTGGCCTGAACGGCCACCCCCAACAGGCACAACAGCAGGCATGGGCGTTTCATGTCATTGCTCCTTGAACGCGGCGTCTACGCGTTCGAGCATGGGTTTGAGCAGGTAGCTGAGCAGGTTGCGTTCGCCGGTCTTGATGGTGACGGTGGCGGGCATGCCGGGGCGAATATGGTTGCTGCCCAGCAGCCCCATGCCGGTTGGCGTCACTTCCACCTGGGCCAGGTAGAACGGCTGCTTGCTTTCTTCGTCGAGCAGGCGGTCGGCGGAAATGGTCTTCACCCGCCCCGGAATGTTCGGCGTCTGAGCATGGTTGAAAGCCGGGAAGGCGATGTCTACGGCCAGGCCTGGCACCATCTTGTCGATGGCCTGTACCGGGATCATCGCATCGACCTGCAGCGGCTGGTCGAGCGGCACCACTTCCATGATCTTGGCACCTGGCTGGATAATGCCGCCGACCGTGGCGATGCTCAGGCCCTGGACCATGCCGTCGATGGGCGAGCGGATCACCGTGTGGGTCACTTCATAGTCCAGCGCGCGCAACCGGTCGGCCAGGGTGGTGTTTTCCTTGGCGGTGTCGGTCAGTTGCGATTCCACTTCCTTCAGGTAGTCGTGCTGGCGTTGCAGCATGCGCAGCTTGATTTCGGTGGCCTGGCTACGCGCCCGGGCAATGTTGTTGAGGTTTTCGGCCTGGCCTGCGGCCAGGTCGGCATTGCTGCGCTCCAGCTCCAGCAGGCGGTTGCGCGGCACATAGCCTTCGGCGGCGAGTACGCGGGTGCCTTGCAGTTCCTGGTTGAGGAAGCCGATCTGCGAGGCGCGGGCGCCGTATACCTGCTGCAGGCCCTTGAGTTGCACCGCCGAGGCCGTGAGGTTTTCTTCGAGGATGCTCAGTTCACCGGCGAGCCCGGCGCGGCGGGTGTCGAGCAGCCGCTGCTGCAGGTCCATGGCTGCCAGCAAGCGTGGGTCACTGCCATAGTGTTCGAGCAGGGCGGGGTCGAACGTGACGCTGTCGCGGCCGTCGCGTTCGGCTTCCAGGCGGTTTTCCACGGTTTTGCTGACGATGTACTGGGCGCTGAGCGCGCCTTGTTCGGCCACCGCGCGCAGGGCATCGAGGCGCACCACTTCCTGGCCTTTTTTCACCACATCGCCTTCGCGCACCAGGATCGCCTCGACCGTGCCGCCGCTCAGGTGTTGTACCGCCTTGCGGTTGCTGGTGACCTTGACCGTGCCGGTGGCGACCACCCCGGCATCCAGTGGCGCCAGGCAAGACCACAGCAGAAAGCCGCCAAAGCCGGCAATGACCATCCATACGCCCCAGCGTGCCGGACGGCCTGCATCCAGGTCGATCAGGTTGTTGGCTTCGGCGGGGATCAATTCGGCGTGCTGAATGATCTGCATGATCGGTTACTCCCGTACTTTCACCGAAGCCAGCGGGGCGGCCGCGGTCGCCGGAATCACCGCAGCCTTGCGCAAGGCTGCGAACACTTCGTCGCGGCTGCCGAGCATGTGCACTCCACCGTCGCGCAGCATCAGTATCTGGTCCACCGCGCACAGCACGTTAGGCCGGTGAGAGATGAGGACCACCGTGGCCCCGCGCGTCTTGAGTTCGGCCAGGGCATCGACCAGGGCCTTTTCGCCGACGTCATCAAGGTTGGCGTTTGGCTCGTCCAGCACTACCAGGTTAGGCTCGCCGTACAATGCGCGGGCCAGGGCGATGCGTTGCTTCTGGCCACCGGACAGCGGGCTGCCGTCGGCGGCCAGGCGGGTGTCGTAGCCCTGCGGGAAACGCAGGATCATGTCATGCACGCCACTGCTGCGGGCAGCACGGATCACCGCGTCGCTGTCCACCTCGGCAAAGCGTGCGATGTTTTCGGCGATGGTGCCTTCGAACAGCTCCACGTCCTGTGGCAGGTAGCCCAGCCACGGGCCCAGTTCGGCCTTGTTCCAGTTGAAGATGTCGGCACCGTCCAGGCGCACCTTGCCGGCCTGGGTCGGCCACACCCCCACCAGCAGGCGGGCAAGGGTGGATTTGCCCGAGGCCGAGGGGCCAATGATGCCCAGGCTGTCGCCCTGGGCCAGGCTGAAGCTCACCCCGCGCACGATGCTGGTGCTGCTGCCGGGGGCGCCAGCGATCACATTTTCCACGGCCAGCATGCCCATCGGGCGCTGCAGGGACATGCTCGGTGGCCGTTGCGGGTAGTCCTGTAGCAGGTCGTTGAGCCGGCCCCAGGCCAGGCGGCAGCCCAGCAGTTGCTTCCAGGACGCGATCACCTGCTCCACCGGGCCCAATGCGCGGCCGGTCAGGATCGAGCAGGCGATCATCATGCCGGGGGTGATCTTGCCCTCGATCGCCAGCAGTGCGCCGGTGCCAAGAATCAGTGACTGCAAGGTGATACGCACGAAGCGCCCGGTGCTGCTGATCAGTGCCGCGCGGTCGGAGGCCAGGGTCTGCATCTGCAGGATGCGCAAGTGGCCCTGGTACCAGCGCTTGCCGATTGCCGGCAGCATGCCCATGGCCTCGATCACTTCAGCGTTGCGCAAGTTGTTGTTGGCGTAGCTGGCCGACGACATGGCCGCCTGGTTGGCTTCGGCCAAGGGCTTTTGCGTGGCTTTTTCCGTGAGGTAGGCCAGGCCGACCAGAATCAGCGAGCCGATTGTCGTCACCAGCCCAAGCCACGGGTGGATCAGGTAACAGACCAGCAGGTAGATCGGCGTCCAGGGCGCGTCGAAGAAGGCGAACAGGCCGTTGCCAGTAAGAAATTGGCGCACCTGCGCCAAGTCCTGCAGTGCCTGGGCCGGGTTCCCGCCGGCGCGGTTCAGGTTGCGCTCGAAGGCGGCGCTGAAAAGGCGCCGGTTGAGGTTCATGTCCAGGCAGTTACCGACCCGGATCAGCACCCGGGTGCGGACCATCTCCAGCGCCGACATCAGCAGGAACAGCCCTACCACCAGCAGGGTAAGCATGGCCAAGGTCGTGACATTGCGGCTCACCAGGGCGCGGTCGTACACCTGCAGCATGTAAATGGCTGGCGTCAACATCATGACGTTGATCACGCCGCTGAAGGCGGCCAGGGCGTAAAAGCTGCGACGCAAGCGAAACAACACGTCGGCCAGCTCGGAGCGGGTGCGCGGTGGCTTAGGCATCGGGGGCCTCCCTTTATCGCTAAGCGGGAAGCCCTTGCGGCCCCCGTACAACGGTAGTTGTGGCTTCTTGGTCGGCGCGCAGACGGGTCGCTCTCAGGGCGAATAGTCCAAATCGCTGCGTTGCTCCCACATGCTGGAGCGTAGGTTGCAACGAAATATTCGGTAATATCTTTTTGCTCTATAAATACTTTGAACTTTTCATAAGTGCCGTGAAAACAGTTAGTTGCATCGCATTATCATCGGTGAGCGATATTTTTGACGGGATATTGACAAGCTTTTCGCCTACGACTTTAGTCTGATGTATTCGGGCCCTGTGCGAGCTGGGGCCGATACATGTGCGTTACACCGCTGTTTCGCACAATTAACAAGGCCTCCGCTGTGTCAGCGGGGGCCGGCTTGCCGGCGATGAGGCCAGTGGCGCCCGTACTGCACCGCCCACCTGTCCCCAGAACCCATGACCAGATACTGCGCACGTCAACACTGACTGGGCGCGGGATGGACCCTGTTGCCCTGTGATTTCTCCCGAAAGATCGAGGGCAATTGCAATGGCCAATTTCAGCAAGTCGGACCTGGAATTCATTCTCAAACAAATTTTCATCGCCGAAGCCCACGCAGATGGCGCCAGCCTGATCGACCTGCTGCCCAACAGCCAGGTGCCATTTGGCCTGCGCACCGTCGACGGCAGCTACAACAACCTGGTGGCCGGACAAAGCGAGTTCGGTGCCGCCGACAACTCATTCCTGCGTCTGCTCGATGCCTCCTACCGTGCCAACTATGTAGGCACCGGCAATGTTGTCGATTCGCAGCCCCGTACCATCAGCAACCTGATCGTCGACCAGACGGCGAACAACCCGGCTGCAGTCGAGGCCAACGGGGGCGCCGCCCCGGTAATGAGCCCCGGCATCGACGGGGTGTTCGGCACCGCCGACGACAAACCGGTGTTCTTCATCCCCAACGTGTCGCCGGACGTGGGCCTGACTGCCGGTTTCAATGCCTGGATGACCTTCTTCGGCCAGTTTTTCGACCATGGCCTGGACCTGGTCACCAAGAGCAGTACCGACATCGTGTTCATCCCGCTGCGCCCGGACGACCCGCTGTACAACGCCAGCAGCCCGACCAACTTCATGGTGTTGTCACGCGCCGTCCGCACCGCCGGCGCCGATGGCGTGGTGGGCACCGCCGATGATGGCCAGCCCAACACCACCTCGCCTTTCGTCGACCAAAGCCAGACCTACAGCTCGCACCCCTCGCACCAGGTGTTCCTGCGTGAGTACATGCTCGACGCCGCAGGTGACCCGGTGGCAACCGGCCGGCTGATCACCAACCGCGACCTTGGCGCGGACGGCAAATTCGGCACTGCCGACGACGGCAACAGCGAAAATGGCGGCATGGCCACCTGGGCGGTGGTCAAGGCCCAGGCGCGCGACCTGCTGGGCATCAACCTCACCGACGCCGATGTGCACAGCGTGCCGCTGCTGGCCACCGATGCCTACGGCAACTTCCTGCGTGGGCCCAACGGCATGCCGCAGGTGGTCATGCGCGTGAACAACGGCGCCGACGGCATCGCCGGTACCGCCGACGACGTCACGACGCTGGTCGAAGGCAACCGCGCCGCGCCCATCAGCTTGGCCAATGCCGTGAGTACCGGGCATGGCTTCCTCGACGATATCGCCCACAATGCCGAGCCGGTGAAGGTTGGCGGGGTACTGCAAGCCGACACCGACAGCGCCGTCGGCAACGTGCAGCCAGTGGGCCCAGGCGGCAACAACCTGACCTACGACAACGAACTGCTCGACGCCCACTACATCGCAGGCGACGGCCGGGTCAACGAAAACATCGGCCTGACCGCCGTGCACCACGTGTTCCACTCCGAGCACAACCGCCTGGTGCAGCAGACCAAGGACACCCTGTTGGCCGCAGGCGACCTGGCGTTCCTCAACGAATGGCTGATCGATGACGTCATCGCCATCCCCACCACGCCCGCCGGCATCGCCGCCCTGGTGTGGGACGGCGAGCGGCTGTTCCAGGCCGCCAAGTTCGGCACCGAAATGCAGTATCAGCACCTGGTGTTCGAAGAGTTCGCTCGCACCATCCAGCCGCAGATCGACGAGTTCCTCGCCCCCAATGGCTACGACACCTCGATCAACCCGGCCATCCTCGCCGAATTCGCGCATGTGGTGTACCGCTTCGGCCACTCGATGCTCACCGAAACTGTCGACCGCTTCGACCCATCGTTCAACCCAGTCTCCGGCGACCCAGCCAACCCTGACCAGCAACTGGGCCTGATCGCCGCGTTCCTCAACCCATTGGCATTCGCCGGCAGCGGTGCCACCGCCGACGAAGCGGCAGGCGCGATCATTCGCGGCGTTACCCGCCAGCTGGGCAACGAAATCGACGAGTTCGTCACCGAAGCCCTGCGCAACAACCTGCTCGGCTTGCCGCTCGACCTGCCGGCGCTGAACATCGCCCGTGGCCGCGACACCGGCATCCCCAGCCTGAACGAGGCGCGCCGCGAGTTCTATGGCGCTACCGGTGACAGCCAGCTCAAGGCCTACATCAGTTGGGCCGACTTTGCCGACCACCTCAAGCACCCGGCCTCGCTGATCAACTTCATCGCCGCCTACGGTACCCACAGCAGCATCACCGGGGCCACCACCGAAGCGGCCAAGCGGGCTGCCGCGGTGGCGCTGGTGCTTGGCGGCGCGGGTGCGCCGGCCGACCGCCTGGACTTCCTCAACAGCACCGGTGCCTGGGCCAACGTGACGCTGGCCGGCAAAGACGGCATCGCCGGCACGGCTGACGATATTGCCGGGGTGACGGTCAGCGGGGTCGATGCCATCGACTTCTGGGTCGGCGGCCTGGCCGAGAAAAAAATGCCCTTTGGCGGCATGCTGGGTTCCAGCTTCAACTTCGTCTTCGAGACCCAGCTGGAAGCGCTGCAGAACGGCGACCGCTTCTACTACCTGTCGCGCACGGCGGGCATGAACTTCGGGACGGAACTGGAAAACAACTCCTTTGCCAAGCTGATCATGCTCAACTCCGACGTGACCCACCTGTCCAATACCGTGTTCCTCACGCCGACCTTCACCCTCGAAGTCAACCAGGCCAACCAGTTCACCGGGCTGGGCGCCGACGGCAAGGCCGACCCGACTGGCGGCATCGAGATCAACGGCGTGGAAATCGTACCGCTGGTGATTCGCGACAACCCCGACACCGTCGGGCCAGACAGCAACTATCTGCATTACACCGGCGAAGATCACGTGGTGCTGGGTGGCACCTCCGGCAACGACATCATCATCTCTGGCGACGGCGACGATACCGTCTATGGCGATGCCGGTGACGACGTGCTTGAAGGCGGTGCGGGCAACGATGCGGTGTTGGGCGGTGCCGGCGACGACATCATCACCGACTCGTTCGGCGACAACCGTCTTGAGGGCAACGCCGGTAACGACGTGATCGTCGCCGGCAGCATGCTGGCAGCCGGCAACCTGATCCTGGGCGGTGACGGCCAGGATTTCATCATCACCACCGAAGACATTTCCACCACCTTCGGCGGCCAGGGCGACGACTTCATCCTCGGCGCCAAGACCAACCTGCCACCGACCGGCAACGAGGGTGACGACTGGATCGAGAAGGGCACCCAGGACGGTGCGCCCGGCGACAACTTTGCACCGCTGCTGGGTGACGAAGTGGTCGGCAACGACATTTTCGTCGGCGGTGGTGGCTTCGACGAAATGATCGGTGAGGGCGGCGACGATATCTTCGTCGGCAGCGATGCCCAGGACAAGATGGACGGCATGTCCGGCTTCGACTGGATTACCAACAAGAACGACAAGGTCGGTGTCACCGTGGACCTGAGCCTGGCCGCATTGGCCCAGCCCCATGGCAATGCACCGAACCAGAACGCCGGCGTGTTCAACCCGGTCGGTGCTTCGCCGGCCAGTATCCTCGACCGCTTTGCCGAGGTCGAAGGGGTGTCCGGTTCCAACTACGCCGACGTGCTCAAGGGCGATGATGTCGATGCCGTGACCATCCTCAACCATGGTGGCGCCACCGGTAGCGCCCTGACCAACGTGGCGCTGATTCGTGGCCTGCAGCAGTTCCTGGCCGATGCGGGCTTGCCTACCACGGGCTTTGCCACCGGTAACATCATGCTCGGTGGCAATGGCAGCGACCTGATCGAAGGCCGAGGCGGCGATGACCTGATCGACGGTGACAAATGGCTGAACGTGCGCATTGCCGTGTACGCGCCGGGTGACGTCAACCACACCGGCCCCGAAATCGCCAGCTTCGACAGCATGGTCGACATGATCCCGTTCATGCTCGATCGCACCTACAACCCAGGCCAGCTGAAGGCTGTGCGTGAAATTTTGCCTGGCACCTCGACGGGCGGCGCGGCCTTTGACACTGCCATTTTCTCGGGGGTGCAAAGCGAATATGTAGTGAGCCAGAACACCAAAGGCACGGCCGATGTTGCCGATGATGTGTGGACGGTGACCGACACCGTGGCGGGCCGCGATGGCGTCGATACACTGCTGCATATCGAACGCCTGCAGTTCGCCGACAGCCAGCGCGTGCTGGTGACAGGCGTGAACGCACAACCCACGGGCAGCCCGACCATCACCGATGGCAACGGTGCTGCCATTACGGTAGGTGATCTGCTTACGGTGAGCGTGGCCGGTGTGCGTGACGCCGACAACATCAGCGCAGGCAACCCGCTGGGTACGCTGGCCGACCGCTCGGTGTCGTACTACTGGCAGTTCGAGGCGGATCCCGGTAGCGGTGTGTTCCAGGACATCATCCTGCTGCCGGCCGGCGACTTGGCATTCCAGAGCGCCGATGGCACCTCGTTCAAGGTATCGCCAGACCTGGCCGGGCTGAGCCTGCGGGTCAAGGCGATCTACCAGGACGCCCATGGCACCACCGAAGTGCTGTTCTCTGCGCCAACGGCCGTTGTGCAGCCCGGTGCGCCCGTGGTGCCGACGCCGGCCACCCCGGTGGTGGACGCCACGGCAGGGGGGGAGGGGTTGCACATGGTGCGCTCCGACCTCAACTTCATCCTGGCCCAGATCAAGATCGCCGAAGCCGATGCCGCCGGGCAGGACATCCTCTCGTTGATCCCCAACATCCGCGCGCCCCTGGGCCTGCGGGCGGTCGATGGCTCGAACAACAACCTGATGAACCTCAATGGCCACAACAACACCCAGTTCGGTGCCGCCGACAATGTCTTCCCGCGCTTGACCGACCCGGTGTTCAACCCCGCGGAAGGCGCCCCGGCCGGCTTCTTCGGCCCTGGCTCGCCGGCCATTCCCGGCTCGTCGTACCAGCAGACCAGCGGCCCGGTGTTCGACTCGCAGCCGCGCACCATCAGCAACCTGATCGTCGACCAGACCTCCAATAACCCGGCAGCTTATGCCACCGCCTATGACCCAGGTGCCGATGGCGTGCTCAACTTCGGCGCGCCTGGCAACGATGACGTACTCAAGGATGGCGTACGCATCGTCGCCAGCCCAGGTATGGATGGCCAGTTCGGCACCACGGACGACCACGATGTGTACCTGTTCGAGAACACCGCTGCCGATGCCGGCCTGTCCGCGCCGTTCAACGCCTGGATGACGTTCTTCGGGCAGTTCTTCGACCATGGCCTGGACCTGGTCACCAAGGGCGGCTCGGGTACCATCTACATCCCGCTGCAACCGGATGACCCGCTGTACGTGGAGGGTGGTTTCACCAACTTCATGGTGGTGACCCGTGCCACCAACCTGCCAGGGCCGGATGGCATCCTCGGCAACGCCGACGATATCCACGAGCACACCAACACCACTACGCCGTTCGTTGACCAGAACCAGACCTACAGCTCGCACCCTTCGCACCAGGTGTTCCTGCGTGCCTATGTGATGACCGACGACGGCCCCGTTGCCACTGGCCGGCTGATCACCAACCGCGACCTGGGCGCCGATGGCAAGTTCGGCACCGCCGACGATACCGAAATCGGCGGCATGGCGACCTGGAAGGTGGTCAAGGCCCAGGCCCGCGACCTGCTCGGCATCAACCTGACCGATGCCGACGTCGACAACGTGCCGCTGCTGGCCACCGACGCCTACGGCAACTTCATCAAGGGGCCGAACGGCTACCCCATGGTGGTGATGAAGGGCCTCGACGGCATTGCCGGCACGGCCGATGACCAGCAGGTCGAAGGCAACCCGTTGGCGCCGATCAGCCTCACCAACGCCGTGCGTACCGGGCACCAGTTCCTCGCCGACATTGCCCACAATGCTGTGCCGGTGTTCAGTGGTGGGGTATTGGCGCCGGACGCCGACAACGCCGTTGGCAACGCCGTGCCGGTCAACCCGCAGACCGGTGCCAACCTGGCCTACGACAACGAACTGCTGGATGCGCACTACATCGCCGGCGACGGTCGGGTCAACGAGAACATCGGCCTGACTGCCGTGCATGCGATCTTCCACGCCGAGCACAACCGGCTGGTGGCGCAGACCATGGACACCGTGCTCGACTCGCACGATCTGGCGTTCCTCAACGAATGGCTGCTCAACCCGGTCACCGCATTGCCGGTCACCCCGGCCGAGATCGACGCACTGGTATGGAACGGCGAGCGGTTGTTCCAGGCGGCCAAGTTCGGTACCGAGATGCAATACCAGCATCTGGTGTTCGAGGAGTTCGCCCGTACCGTGCAGCCACGGGTCGACCTGTTCTTTGCCCCGACCCAGGTGTACGACGTCGACCTCGACGCGTCGATCGTGGCCGAGTTCGCCCACACCGTCTACCGTTTCGGCCACTCCATGCTGACCGAGACTGTCGACCGCTTCGACATCGACTTCAACGTCATCAAGGACCCGGCCAGCGCCAACCCCGACCAGCAACTGGGCCTGATCGCCGCGTTCCTCAACCCGCTGGCGTATGCCGCCAGTGGCGTTACCCCCGAGGACGCCACCAGCGCCATCGTGCGTGGCGTCACCCGCCAGGGCGGTAACGAGATCGACGAGTTCGTCACCGAAGCGCTGCGCAACAACCTGCTCGGCCTGCCGTTGGACCTGCCAGCGATCAACATCGCCCGTGGTCGCGACGTTGGCATCCCTTCGCTGAACGCCGTGCGCCGTGATGTCTACGGGCAAACCGGTGATACCCAGCTCAAGCCGTACACCAGCTGGGTCGACCTGGTGCAGCACCTGAAGCACCCTGAGTCGCTGATCAACTTCATCGCGGCCTATGGCACCCACAGCAGCATCACCGGGGCCACCACATTGCTGGAAAAACGCGCTGCGGCCATGGCCCTGGTGTTCGGCGGCGAGGGTGCGCCGGCCGACCGCCTGGACTTCCTCAACAGCAGTGGCGCCTGGGCCAATGTGACGCTGCCCGGCAAGGACGGTGTGCTGGGTACTGCCGACGACCTGAAGGCCGTCACCATCACCGGTGTCGATGCCATCGACCTGTGGATCGGCGGCCTGGCCGAAGAGAAGACCCCGTTCGGTGGCATGCTCGGCAGCACCTTCAACTTCGTGTTCGAAAACCAGATGGAGAAACTGCAGGACGGTGACCGCTTCTACTACCTGGAGCGCACCTCTGGCCTGTCGATGAACGCCGAGCTGGAAAGCAACTCGTTCGCCAAGCTGATCATGGCCAACACCTCGGCCACCCACCTGCCGGGCCTGGTGTTCTCCGACCCAGGCTTGTACCTGGAGCTGGACCAGAGCAAGCAATACAACGACGGCCTTGGTCATGCCGACCCGCTGGGCGAAAACGGCGAACAGGTGGTGTTCCGCGACAGCCCGCTGACGGCTGGCCCGGACAGCAACTACATCCGCTATGCCGGTGCCGAGCACATCGTGCTGGGCGGCACCAACGGTGACGACATCCTGGTGTCCAGCGAGGGTGACGACACGGTCTGGGGCGATGCCGGCAACGACCGCATCGAGGGCGGTGACGGCAACGACCAGCTGCGCGGTGGTGCCGGCGACGACATCATCAGCGACATGGGCGGTGACGACAACATCCAGGGCGGCGACGGCAACGATGTGCTGCACGGCGGCAATGGCGTCAACCTGATCATCGGCGGTTTCGGCAACGACTTCATCGTCACCGGTGAAGACGCCTCCGAAGCCATCGGCGGCCAGGGCAACGACTTTATCCTGGGCAGCAAGGCCAACGAGCAGGACATGGGTAACGAAGGCGACGACTGGATCGAGAAGGGCACCTCGGACGGTGCGCCTGGCGATAACTTCGACCCGTTGGGCAACGACCCGATCATCGGCAACGACGTGTTCATCGGCGGTAACGAGAACGACAAGTTCAACGGTGAAGGCGGCGATGACATCATGGTCGGCAGTTTGGGCTTCGGCGACCGCTATATCGGCGGCTCGGGCTACGACTGGGCCACCTTCAAGGGCCTGGCCCAAGGCGTGACCATCGACTACAGCGACCGCTTCTTCGATGTGCCGCCAGTACCGGGTTCGGGCGCTTCGGCGCTGGTGCGCTTCGACATCATGGAGGGCCTGTCGGGTTCGGCCCATGGCGACTTCCTGCGCGGTGACAACGAAGATGCCGCCAGCTTGCCGACCAATGGCGCCACGGGCAGCGTGCTGACCAACATCAGCCTGATCAACGGCCTGTCCAGCCTGCTGGCGGCGGGTGCGACATTCTACGATGGCGGCAACATCATCCTCGGTGGCAGCGGCAGCGACCTGATCGAAGGCCGTGGCGGCGATGACATCCTC